>JBAQWM010000187.1:0-2136 GCA_049298915.1 Steroidobacteraceae bacterium
GTTCAAGACCGGCGAAATCGCCTTGCTGGTCGCGACCACGGTCATCGAAGTCGGCGTGGACGTGCCGAATGCGAGCCTGATGATCATCGAGAACGCCGAGCGCATGGGCCTCGCGCAACTGCACCAGTTGCGCGGCCGCGTCGGGCGCGGGACCGCGGCCAGCAGCTGCCTGCTCCTGTATCGCGCGCCCCTGTCCGGGCACGCGAAGGAGCGCCTGGCGGTGCTACGCAATACCAGCGACGGATTCGAGGTCGCCCGCTGCGACCTGGAATTGCGGGGACCCGGCGAGTTCCTGGGCACGCGGCAGACCGGCCTGATGCAGCTGAAGGTCGCCGACCTGATGCGCGACGCCGACCTGCTGCCGCGGGTGCAGGCGATGGCAGACGTGATGGAGCGCGCGCATGCGGCTAACATTGCGGGACTGAAGCGCCGCTGGGTCGGCGCTTCCACGCGCTACGGAAAGGTCTGACTCGTGCAATCTGCCGTGACCCGGGACCAAGGAAATCCGCTGCACTGGTGTCGCAGTCTGGAGGACTTGAGGCCGCCCGCGGCCTCCGCGGCGGCGGCCTGGCTGGCGGAACCTGGACTCCTGACCGAGCGCCTGAGGGCTTGTTGCCGCGGCAGACAGGGTCTGGTTGTCGTCTCCGAGCGCGAGGCACCGCTTGCAGTGGCAGAATCCACGCTGCTGCAGGCTCCGGGAAATTCGGCATTCGTGCGCGAAATCGAGCTCACCTGTGATGGCCGACCCTGGGTCTTTGCACAGAGCCTGATACCGCTCGCGACCCTTGCGCGGCACGGCTGGCTGTCAAGGCTCGGCGAGACCGCCCTGGGCGAGCGGCTTGCTGCAGCGCCGGAGATGAAGCGCGGACCGCTCGAGTTCGCGCGCCTGACGCCGGGTGTCGCGCTGTTCCACCGCGCCACGCGCCAGAGCGCCAAGCCTCCGGACGAACTGTGGGCACGCCGCTCGTGGTACGCCCTCGATGGCGCCCGCCTGCTGGTACAGGAGGTATTCCTGCCCGAGGCGCTGCAATGAACGCCGAACTGCGCCCGCTGCCGCCACCAGAGCCGCGGCGCGATCCGGGCTACAAGCCGGTCTACAAGCCGAATCCCGGGCGCGTTGCCTCCCTCGCGCTCGTCAGCACGCTGCGCGAATACGCCCTGCTGATCCGGCTGCACCGGCCGATCGGCATCTGGCTCCTGCTGTGGCCCGCCTTGTGGGCGCTGTGGATCGCGGGCCAGGGCCGGCCGGGCCAGAAGCTCCTGCTGATCTACCTCGCCGGCGTGTTCGTGATGCGCTCCGCCGGCTGCGTGATCAACGATTACGCCGACCGCGACTTCGATCCCGCTGTCGCTCGCACGCGGGATCGCCCGCTGGCCGCGAAACGCATCACCGCGGGCGAGGCGCTCGCGCTATTCGTCGTACTGGGGCTGATTGCGGCGTGGCTCGCGATGCAGCTCGATCCGCTCGCGCGACTCTACGCCGCGGGCGGCGGCCTGCTGGCGGTGACCTATCCCTGGCTCAAGCGCTATGTGTACCTGCCGCAGTTCTACCTGGGCGTCGCCTTCGGCTGGTCCATCCCGATGGCTTTCGCCGAAATCACCGGCGCGGTGCCGCAGCTCGCATGGCTCCTGCTTTCGGCAGTCGTGCTGTGGGCGGCGGTCTACGACACGATGTATGCGATGGTCGATCGCAAGGACGACCTCCGGATCGGCATCAAGTCCACCGCGATCCTGTTCGGCGATGCGGACCGGGTGATCATCGGCGTGATGCAGGCAATGATGCTGTTCGCGCTCTGGCTGGCCGGCGACGAGGCAGATTGCGGGCCCTGGTTCCGCGCGGGGCTTGCGGCGGCGGCAATTTTCTTCGTGTACCAGCAGTGGCTGATCCGCAGGCGCGAGCCCGATGCCTGCTTTCGCGCCTTCAACAACAACCACTACGTCGGCATGGCCGTGTTCATCGGGCTCGCGCTCGATTACCTCTACCGCGGCTGAACGCTTTCAGGCGCGCGCGACCGCCCAGACTTCGATGCGGCGGCAGCCGGCGCGGCGAAGGGCAAGCGCGAGCGATTCCACGGTGGCGCCCGTCGTCACCACATCGTCCACGATCGCGACCCGCGCGGGCACGCTGTGCGCCTC
>JBAQWM010000188.1:0-1526 GCA_049298915.1 Steroidobacteraceae bacterium
CGGCAGGAACGCCGAGGCGAGGGCAGCGTTCGAGCAGGCCCTTGTGCTCGACCCGCGGTTCACGCCGGCCGCCGTCAACCTGGCGGACCTGCACCGGGCCCTGGGTCAGGAGGCCGATGCGGAAGCAGTCCTGCGATCAAATCTGGCGACCAATCCGGACGGGGCGGCCCTGCGCCACGCACTGGGCCTTTTGCTGGTGCGCACCGGGCGGGCGGATGCCGCGCTCACGGAATTGAAGCGGGCAGCGGAACTGGCGCCAGACGGGGCTCGGTACGGCTATGTATATGCGGTCGCCCTCGCAGGCGCCGGTCGACGGACGGACGCGATCCGGGTGCTGCGCCAAGCGCTGATGCGCCATCCCAATGACCGCGATACAATTTGGGCGCTCGCCAGCTACCAACTGGAGAGCGGCAACCGCCGTTCGGCAATCGAAGCCATCGAGCGGCTCATGGCGCTCGAACCGGGCGACCCTGACGTCCGCGCGCTGGCGGAGCGCGCCGGGGTTGCCGTGGGCGGGTCGTAAAGTGGGATTGCCGGGTTTATCAGCTCGAGGAAACGAACATGAACAATGGAAGCGTCGGACGAGTGGTACTCAAGACATTGATTTCCGCCGTGTTGGCGATGCCCATTGCCGTTGCGGCGCAGGATGCCGGCACCCAGGACAAGGCGGCGCTGGATAAGGTTCATCCGGCCAAGCCAGCGTACTCGCCCTACGCAAACCGCAATTTCCCGACGCGACCGTACTTCGGCGATACGCACCTGCACACCAATTTTTCGTTCGACGCCGGTGCCTTCGGTGCAAGACTCGGACCGCGGGATGCCTACCGCTTCGCGCGCGGCGAGCAGGTCACGTCCTCGAGCGGCCAGCCCGCCAGGCTCTCGCGCCCGCTTGATTTCCTGGTGGTCGCCGATCATTCCGATGGCATGGGCTTCTTCCCGATGATCCTGGCAGGTGGCCCGAAAGTCATGGCCGACCCGCAGGGACGCAAATGGCACGACATGATCCACTCGGGCCAGGGTGGTGCAGCGGCCATCGACATCATCACCAGTTTCGGCAAGGGGACGATGCCCAAGGCGATCTTTCCCGTGCCCGGCATGGACGCGTATAGCAACGCCTGGCAGGAAACGATCGCCGCCGCGGAAGCATTCAACGAGCCGGGCCGCTTCACGGCCTTCATTGGCTTCGAGTGGACCTCGAATACCGGGGGCATGAACCTGCACCGCAACGTGATCTTCCGCGACAACGCCGACAAGGCGAGCCGCACCGAGCCGTACACGACCATCAAGCCGCTCGGCAGCGACAATCCGCGCGACCTGTGGAAATGGATGGCGGCTTACGAGCAGGCGACCGGAGGAAACGTGCTGACATTGGCGCACAACGGCAACCTGTCGAACGGCATCATGTTCCCGATGGTCGAATCGTTCACGGGCAAGCCGGTGGATCGCGAGTACGTCGAGCAGCGCGACAAGTGGGAACGGCTGTACGAGACCACCCAGACCAAGGGCGACGGCGAGGCGCATCCGTT
>JBAQWM010000189.1:0-1683 GCA_049298915.1 Steroidobacteraceae bacterium
GGGTGGGGGTGGGAGCGGTTGACGTCGCAGGCCGGCGACGGGCCAATAGTTAACGCAATCTGGCCAGGTGGTCTCGCAACGCGCGTTCCTGCTCGATAGTCGTGTCAGGCGCACCGGCCGTGCACTCGAGAACCTCGATCAACACGGCTTTCGGCAATCCAGCGACCCGGCTCATGACGCCGCCTGAAATCAATGCGCGCGCGTCGTCGGCGTCGAGATCTCTGAAAGCGCGCAGATCGACCCACGTATCGAACAGGAGCGGCGGTCCAGGTATACCCAGAAAATAGCCTGGGTAGGGATCACCGTGAAAACATCGAGGACCGCGCGGGCGAAATTGTTCGCGGCTCGTCAGCAATCGCGCGACCCAGTCGCCGCTGCGTGTCGGTGCCAGGAGCACGAGATACTTGGCCAGAATCTCGCCGAATTCAGGGTCGCGATAAAAGCGATCGTGACGATAGATGTCCCCCGAATCCATGGGATGACCAATAAGACGGGTGTCGCAGCGTCAATGCCGCACTGAGTCTGCCGCTATGATCGCTTCGTATTCCGCCGCCGCTTTCAGGACTGCTTCGCGATTTGGATCGTCATCCGGTACCGCTAGCGCATAAGGGATGCGCTCGTCATTGCCACGGCCGTCGTCCCAGATCTTGTCCCAAGGGCCTCGTTCTTCATGGGTCAGGCCAATGAGGGGGCGAGTCATCTCATCGTGATGGCGGTCGGCAAGTTCCTGCATGAGCTGGAGTTCGCGCTTCGTGAAATGCCGGTCGGCGAACTCGGCTTTCGGCTCAATGCGCAGACGGTCGTAATCGAACACTGCTTCGGGCACGATATCGATTGCCGCCGCCATATCTGGCTCGAGGGCGTCCCATTCCTGGACCAGTTCGAATGGCACCGGTCCATGCTTCCAGGCGCGGTATTCGAGACCGGTGACGCTGCGCCCCGTCGTGCGGAAATGGTGAAAGTCGAGCAGGTACAGCAGTTTGAACAGCTTGGTCTTGCCGCAGTGTCGGGTATTGCGGGCAAAGAATACGATCGCGTTGACGAGTTTTTCGCGGTCACGGGAGATCAGCATTGCGGTTACGGTATTCCGCCAGCCCGGCGCTGGCAAATCCGATTAGCGTGACGTTTGTCGAGAAATGTATCGGCCGCGCACAATCACTTCCTTGCGCTCCCCGGTGCCCCCAAGTGCCTGTCCCAAAAGAGGTTTCAGATCAATAGTAGGCCCGCCCCACCATTATGAGTAGCATTCGCGGGGATCGAGTTCGGCCCACCGAGCTTGCCATTGGGGAGCGGAGAGTCATGGCAAAGGGAGGGCGCCGGAAGGGCGCGGGCAGTGAAGATAGGAATGCGCCTCTCGGCCTCGAGGCCAAGCTCTGGGCCGCCGCCGATGCGCTCCGCAACAACATGGACGCGGCCGAGTACAAGCACGTCGTCCTCGGCCTGATCTTTCTCAAGTACATCTCCGACGCCTTCGAGGCCAAGCACGCTGAGCTCACGGCGCAGAAGAAGCAAGACGCCGATCCCGAAGACCGCGACGAGTACCGCGCCGCCAGCATCTTCTGGGTGCCGAAGGAGGCGCGCTGGCAAGACCTGAAGGCGAGCGCCCCGCAGCCCACCATCGGCACGTTGGTGGACGATGCAATGGCCGCTATCGAGCGCGACAACCCCTCGCTCAAGGGCGTG
>JBAQWM010000190.1:0-5343 GCA_049298915.1 Steroidobacteraceae bacterium
GGCGTGCGCCAGGCCGAGGTGATGCTGGATCCAATCGACGGCCTGCTGCCCAGTCTTGCGTCCAATGGCGACCTCGGCCATGCGCTCGACGACCTGGCGACCGAAATGGAAAACGCCCCGCACGAACTCGCGACCCGCGACGTGGTCGCCATGAATTCGCGCGGCGAACTGATGCCGGCCGAAATCCTGGTCAGCAGGATGCTGAACCGGGAAGAGCCCAACTACATCGTCTGCGTGCGCGACAAAGCTGAGCGTTCCCGGGCCGAGAATGCGTTGAAGGAAAGCGAGGCCCGTTACCGGGTGCTGGTGGAGAACGCCCCGGAAGCGGTGGTGGTGCTCGATGTCGAGTCGGGCCGCTTCGTGGACTGCAACGAGAATGCCGTGGGATTCTTCAAGATGAGCCGCGAGCATCTGCTGACGGTCGGGCCGCAGGCGGTCAGCCCGCCCGAGCAGCCGGACGGCACGCCCTCATTCGGCGTCAGCCGCGGCCACATCGACAAGGCGCTGGCCGGCGGCAAGCCGGTATTCGAATGGCTGCACAGCGATTCGGAGGGCAACAGCATGCCCTGCGAAGTGCGGCTGGTGCGCCTCCCGAGTACCGGCGGCAGCCTGATCCGCGCCAGCATCATCGACATCACCGAGCGCAAGCGCGCCGAGCTCATCGGTGCCGGCGAGCGGCGCGTGTTCGAGAAGATCGCCTCCAATGCGCCGCTGGCCGGCGCGCTGGCCGCCATCACCGAAGTGGTCGAGCGGGTGCTGCCGGACGCGCTCTGCTGCGTGCGGCTCTATGATCCCGAGAAGCGCAGTCTCAGCCATGCCGCCGGCCCCAGCCTGCCGCGCGAATATGTGGCGCTGATGGAGAATGTCCCGGCCGAGATCCGCTTCGGGTCCTGCGCCTCGGCGATCGCCTTGCAGCGCCAGATCATCGTGCCGGACATCTCCAAGGACGCGCTGTGGGAACACCGCAGCGAAGCGGCACTGCGCGCCGGTCTGCATGCCTGCTGGTCCACGCCGATCATCGATAGCGAAGGCCAGATACTTGGAACCATCGGGACCTACCTCAGGAAGCCGCGCATGCCGGCACGGCGCGACCTCGAGCTGCTCGGGCGCATGGCGCAGCTCGCGCGCATCGCGATGGAGCGCCGTCGTGCCGAGGATGCGCTGCGCACCAGCGAGAGCCGCTACCGCGGGCTGTTCGAGAATGTGGTCGAGGGGGTCTACCAGGTCACGCTGGAAGGGCACCTGCTGTCGGCCAATCCGGCGCTGATCGAGATGCTGGGCTATGGCTCGCTCGAGGAACTGCGCGCCATCGGCTCCACCGAGAATCTGTATGTCGTGCCCGAAACGCGCCAGCGCCTGATCGAGCAACTGATCTGGCAGGGCGAGCTGGTCGAGGCCGAATACGATCTGAAGCGCCGCGACGGCACGGTCATCACGATCACCGAGAATGCGCGCCTGATCCGGGATGAACACGACCAGCCGACCGGCTTCGAGGGCACCGTCACCGAGATC
Source organism: Steroidobacteraceae bacterium (assembly GCA_049298915.1). GTDB lineage: Bacteria > Pseudomonadota > Gammaproteobacteria > Steroidobacterales > Steroidobacteraceae > SCUD01. Next base: position 1,513 of record JBAQWM010000190.1, read on the forward strand.
ACCGGGCGCAAGCGCGCCGAGCAGCGCTTCCACGAGCAGAAGGAGCGCGCCGAAGTCACGCTGCAGTCGATCGCCGATGCGGTGATCACGACCGACAGCGCCGGCACCATCGACTACGTCAATCCGGTGGCCGAGAAGCTGACCGGCTGGGCGGCAGGCGAAGCCAGTGGCCGGAATGTCACCGACGTGGTGAAGCTGATCGTGGATGGCAGCCGTAGCTCGATCGAGGATCCGGTCGGCAGCGTGCTTGCGACGGGCGAGCCGCTGAGCCTCGCCGACCAGACCGTGCTCGTCAGCCGCAGCGGCGCCCAGGTGCCGATCCAGGCCACGGTGGCGCCGATCCGCACCCGCAATGGCCGCACCGGCGGCGCGGTGATGGTGTTCAGCGATGTCAGCCGCGACCGCCGCATGAAGCGGCTGCTGTCCTACCAGGCGGCGCACGACGCGCTGACCGGCCTGATCAACCGCCGCGAATTCGAGACCCGGCTCAATAGCGCGCTCGAGGCGGTGAAGGCAAACCACGATTTCCGGCACGCGATGATCTATGTCGACCTCGACCAGTTCAAGGTCGTGAATGACACCTGCGGGCACCCGGCCGGCGACCAGTTGCTGCGCCAGGTGACGGGCCTGTTGCAGACAAGGGTGCGCGCCAATGACGTGCTGGCGCGCCTCGGCGGCGATGAATTCGGGGTATTGCTCGAGCACTGCACGCCAGAGCAGTCGCTGCGGATCGCCGATCTGCTGCGCCAGGCGATCCGCGACCTGCGCTTCCAGTGGGGCGGCAGCACGCTGCAGATCGGCGCCAGCATCGGCATCGTCGAGATCACCCACCTGACCGAGAGTGTCGCCGACCTGCTGTCGGCCGCCGACATCGCCTGCTATTCGGCCAAGGACAGCGGCCGCAACCGGGTGCAGGTCTACGATCCGGCGAGCGCCTCCGCGCGCCATCGCGAAATGCGCTGGATGTCGCGCCTGACCAATGCCCGTGACGAGGGCCGCCTCGAGATCATGTTCCAGCCGATCGTGCGCATCGCCGAGCCGCCCGCCGTCAGGCCGCACTACGAACTCCTGCTGCGGCTCCTGGACGAGGATGGCGTGGTGGTGCTGCCGGATGAATTCATCCCGGCGGCCGAGCGTTACAATCTGATGCCCTCGCTGGATCGCTGGATGGTCGAAAAGGTGTTGCGCGATTTCGTGCCCTCGACCCGGGATGGCCTCGAGCAGGCCCCATTCACGCTTGCGGTCAACCTGTCGGGCACCACGCTCTCCGATCCGGGCTTCATGGAATTCCTGATCCACACGCTCGAATCCCACGAGCCGATGCCCGGCGTGCTGTGCTTCGAGGTCACGGAAACGGCGGCCATCACCAATCTCGGGCACGCCAGCTACCTGATGCGCGAGATGGCGAGCCGCGGCTGCCTGATCGCGCTCGACGATTTCGGCACCGGCCTGTCCTCATTCAATTACCTGCGCTCGTTGCCGGTGCACTTCCTGAAGATCGACGGCCAGTTCGTCCAGAATATCGCGAGCGACCGCATCGACCGCAGCATGGTCGAGGCGATCGTGCAGATCGGCAAGGCGATCGGCATCGAGACCGTCGCCGAGCGCGTCGAGACGCCGGAAGTGCTCGAGACGCTGCGCCAGATCGGCGTCGGCTACGCGCAGGGTTATCTGTGCGGCCGGCCGGCACCGATGTCGAGCTTCCCCTACCGCAAATAAATCATCCGCTCCCGCGACGGAATTGCGTGTAATCTCTGCGCGCAAGGGAAGAGCACAATCTCTGTGCTTGAGAGGATTGAAAATGCGATTCATCAGTAATTCTCGTGTCTTTCACGCGTTCATTGCGTTGGTGGGCGCTTCCTGCGCATGGCAGGCGCAGGCGGATTCATATACTTACCAGCTGGTCGATCACCCGGGCACGGCGGCCACCCAGGTCTTTGGAATCAATAACAAGGGCAGCGTGGTGGGCAACGGCTTCGACGCCTTGAACAGTTACCCATTTGTGTACGATTCGAAGAAGGGGACCTACACAACAGTCGCGCCAGCCGCTGGTTACTTCAATACCCACGTATTGGGCATCAATGAAGCGGGCGTGATGGTCGGGCGCGTTGACACGAGTGCGGACGGCTCCACGTCGAGCGCATTCATTCGCGGCAAGGATGGCTCGTTTACGGTCTTCTCGCACCCGGACGCGGCTTCTTTTACGGAGGCCAGAGGCGTCAACAATACGAGGCTGGTTTCCGGGTGGCGCGATTCATCGACCGGCGAAACTGTTGGGTTCGTTTACGATTCCAGGAAAGGCACATTCACCGATATCGTTCCGAGTCTTGCAACCATCGCGCAGGGCATCAACGCGAGAGGAGATGTTGTCGGCAGCGCCACATTCCCTATTGCGGATGATCCGTGCCCCCCTTCCGCCGGAGGGACAGCTCGCTACGGCTGGCTGCGGACCAAGGACGGGACCGTGACCTATTTTGATGTCAATGGTGGGCGGACGAGTGCGCGCGGTATTACCGATTCGGGAACCATCGCCGGCTTCGTCACAGACGTCACGGGCGTAACCAAAAGCTTTGTCGTCACGCTGGATGGGTCGCAGTGCCAGTCCATTACGGTAGCCGACGCCGACCTGCTGGAATTTCCGGGACATGACACGACATTTGCGGGCGGCATCAGCAATCCGGGTGTCGTAGTCGGTGCTACCAATGACCCTTCAGGCACTTCGCACGGTTTCATTGCGAAGAAGGTGAAATAGGCGCTCTGCCTCCGGCACGCATGTTGCGGGCATGACGTGCCGGAAGGCCTGTCTCATTTGCGTCGCCCCAAAGATGCACCGGGTGGTATTTTGGGACCCGCTCATGCGTTAAGGCCTCACGCGGCCAAGGCTTTCAGCACCGCCTTGGGGTCGGCCTGGATGGCTCGCAGCAGGGCCTTGGCCGGCCCGGTGGGCTCCCTTCGGCCCTGTTCCCAGTTGCGCAGCGTACCGACATCGACATGCAGCAGTTTCGCAAAGCGCGGCTGACTCAGGCCAGTCACGGCTCGAATCTCCTTGACCCTGGCGGCGTCTACATAAAACTCGCGCGACGGCGTGCGCACGCCGCGGACGATTTCATCCATCTGGCCCATGCTTTCCACCAATCGCTTGAACAGTTTCTTGTTCACAGTTACCACTCCGCATTGATCTTGCGCAACGTCGCCTTTTCCCTCGGACTCAAGTCGTCCTTGATACCCTTGCGATAGATCAGGGCCGCATAGTCCTCATCACTTAGGAGCGCCTTTACATCCGATGTAAAGATAGGCGTCTCAACAAAGACCATGGGTTACAGTACACCAGTGACGTATAGTACGTCAATGACTTAGCTCCCCTGACCTAGGTGTTCCCCGAGACGGAGACGAATCCGGCGAGTTTCAGCGCCTCGGCGTCGAACGTTGCCGTGGCTTGGCAACCCAAGCTGCGATTGCGCGCTTCGATCAGGCAGTCTGCAAAGTCGGCGGCCGAGTCCTTCCAGGAGTAGAGGGCGTGTTCGATAGACGGCTCGTCCTCGAACGCAAGATCTGCAACGTCCAGTAGCGTTGAAAATGCAGACAGGATTTCCGGCTTCGAGAGCTCGTATCGGCTTCGCAGCACCCACTCTGTTTCCAGCAATACCAACAGACTGACGAGGACAGGCTCGCTCTTGTCAGCTTCGCGCTTGATCAGCCGCCGCGCTTTCTCGAACTGTTGCTGATCGTCACGAACCAGGTACCGAACGAGGACATTGCTGTCTAAGCCGAGCACTACCGTGACAACATATCAACGGGCACGGCCTTCCTGCCCTTCTTGTGCAGCAGACC
>JBAQWM010000191.1:0-3771 GCA_049298915.1 Steroidobacteraceae bacterium
GCCTCCGCCTGGGCGGCCCAGCCCGCGCGCCCGCGCACCAGGAGCCAGGCGGCAGCCACACCACCGGTGTTGGCGAGTACATCCGCCCATTCGCCACTGCGTGTTCTGGTGAAAAGCATCTGGGCACCCTCGATGAAGAGCCCGAGCACGATCGCCCAGATCATGACGCGGGGCAGCTTGTCCTCGGTCACGACGGCCGAGCCGAGCACGGCCAATGCAAAATATGCGCACAAGTGCCCGATCTTGTCGGCCAGCGGGACGGACTTCAGGCCGGGCTGCGGCATGAGGCTCAGGACGGCGATCGCAATGACCAGCATCCAGATCGCCGCGATCCAGGCACGCCGATATCGCAGTTGCGGCGGGTTCAAGTGGCAGGCGACCGGCCGACGACATCCGCACCCGGTGGCGGCTCGAATCTGAACAGCGCAGAGTCGAAACGCGGATTTCGTTCGATCCGGGAGAATTCGAGTTCGGTCGACTGTCCCAGCCGGTCGAAGAATGTCATGCGCCGGAGATCGCGACCGGCAAAGCCCAGCCGCAGCTCACGAAAATCGCCGTCCGTCCTGCGCGGTGTCAGCCGGCTCCAGACCAGACCGTCCTGCTGGCCAGCGTCGGTGATCTCGAAATCGGCATTCAGATCGCCTTCGCCGGCAAGCAGCATCGCCGGCGTTCCGGCCAGTGCCTCGTCGGCCGCGCGCACCGTGACCTGCGCCAGTTCGACGTCGTAGAGCCAGACGGTCACGCCGTCGGAGACGATGATCTGCTCCGGCACGCGATAATCCCAGCGAAACCGGCCCGGGCGCGCCAGGCTGAGTCTGCCCTCCGCCTGTTCCAGCACACGGCCACGGGCGTCGGTCACGGTCTGGCGGAATTCGGCCCGCAGGCTGCTCAGATCCGACAGAAACTCCTCGACGCGCAGCAGAGCGGCCGTGTCCGGCGCCGGCAGGGCGAGCGCTGGCGCGATCAGCAGGCTGCCGGTCAGCAGGACCGCGAGCCCGGGTTTCATGAGGATTCCGGCGGCGGAGGCGCCAGTACTTCGCGGCTGCCATTGGACTGCAGCGGGCCGACCAGTCCAACGGCCTCCATGGATTCGACCAGCCGTGCGGCGCGGTTGTAACCGATCTTGAGACGGCGCTGTACGCCCGATACCGACGCGCGACGCGACTCGGTGACGATGCGCACTGCTTCGTCGTACAGCGGGTCCTGCTCGCCCTGGTCGGTGGCATCGCCGGACTCGCCCTCCGCGCCTTCGTCGGGCAGGCCCGGAATCGGGCCGCGCGGACCCGACAGCACTTCGTCCACATACGCCGGCGTCGCGTCACTGCGCAGCGAGGCGACGATCCGGTGCACTTCCTGGTCCGCGACGAACGCGCCGTGTATGCGCTCGGGCGTCGAGGTGCCCGGCGGCAGATAGAGCATGTCGCCATGGCTCAGCAGGGACTCGGCGCCGTTCTGGTCGAGAATCGTGCGCGAATCCACCTTGGCCGAAACCTGGAAGGCGATGCGCGCCGGAATATTCGCCTTGATGAGCCCCGTGATCACGTCGACCGATGGTCGCTGGGTCGCGAGCACGAGGTGGATGCCGGAGGCGCGGGCTTTCTGCGCCAGCCGCGCAATCAGCTCCTCGACCTTCTTGCCGACGATCATCATCAGGTCGGCGAGTTCGTCGATGATGACGACGATATACGGCAATGGCTCGAGGACGGGTATGGTGCCCTCGTACTTGCCCAGGGCCAGCTGCCGCGTAATCACCGGGTCCGGCAGCGGCCGCCCGGCCTGCTCGGCCTCGCGGACCTTGCGGTTGAACCCCCCCAGGTTCCTGACGCCCAGCTCCTTCATCAACTGGTAGCGGCGCTCCATTTCGGCGACGCACCAGCGCAAGGCGTTCGTGGCCTGCTTCATGTCGGTCACGACCGGCGCCAGCAGATGCGGGATTCCCTCGTAGACCGACAGCTCGAGCATCTTCGGGTCGATCATGATGAGGCGGACCTGCTCGGCGGTGCTCTTGTACAGGAGCGACAGCACCATCGCGTTGATCGCCACCGACTTGCCGGAACCGGTGGTGCCGGCGATCAGCAGGTGCGGCATGCGCGCGAGGTCGGCTACCACCGGCGCGCCACCGATGTCCTTGCCGAGCGCGAGCGCGATCGGCGAAGTCAGCTCGTCGTAGGCGCGCGAACGGATGATCTCTCCGAGCGTTACCAGTTCGCGCGTCTCGTTCGGGATCTCGAGTCCAACGACCGACTTGCCGGGTATGACCTCGACCACCCGCACGCTGATCGCCGACAGCGCACGCGCGAGATCCTTGGCGAGAGCGCTGATCTGGCTGACCTTCACGCCCGGCGCGGGCTTCAGCTCGAATCGCGTGACAACCGGGCCGGGCAGCACCGCGACGACCTCGACATCGACGCCGAAATCCTTGAGCTTGATCTCGACCAGCCGCGATATCGCGTCGAGCGCCTCCGGTGAGTACGCCTTTTCACGCGCCGGCGGCGGGTCGAGCAGTTTCAGCTGCGGCAGATCGCCGGCGGCAGGCCGGGGGAACAGCTGGACCTGCTTCTCCTTCTCGGCCCGCATGCTGGGTGCCGGCGCCGTGGCGGTCTCGATGCGCGGCGGCGTGCGCGCCCCGGCTTTCTTCTGGACTTCACGGATCAGCGACTCGCGCGCCTCGCGCATTTCCCGGCCGCTGGCCCGGTCGCGTGATTTCCCGATGCAGGCGCTGACCCATGCCGCGCCGGCCAGCACCCAGTGACCGACGAAATCCATCACGCGCAGCCAGGACACGCCGGTATAGAGCTGCACGCCGGCGAACCACAGGCCGAGCATGAGCAGCGTCGCACCCAGCAGCGAAGCCGCCGCCTCCAGACCGTCGCCGATCAGGTTGCCCAGGATGCCGCCGGATCCGGCCGGCAATGCGCCGCCATCGAAGTGCAGCGCCGCAAGTCCGCAACTCGTCCCGAGTGCTGCGACCAGACCGATGGTGCGAAGCGCGAGCGTCGTGCTGCCCTGCGCGGGTTCATCGGGCGCGCGCTTGAAACCGACCCAGGCGCTGAAACCGAGCGCCAGCGGGAACAGATAGGAAGGCCAGCCGAACAGCAGCAGCAGAAAACCGGCAACCCAGGCGCCCAGGGGCCCGATCAGATTCCCGACCTGGCCCGGTTCGCCGGTATAACTGAAACTCCGGTCGTAGGCGTCGTAACTCGTGAGCGCGATCAGCAGCACCAGCGCCAGCGCCAGCAGCAGCCAGAACGCGGATTCGCGCAGTGCGCGTGCGAATACCGGATCGAGTTTCGCTCCGGTCGCGGAAGTGGCGGAGACGGTCTTGACCACGGACTAAGAATCCTCCTAAAGAAATACTTATAAGCGTTTGATTATAAGAACATTGCAAATCGCACCGCAAGCATCCATACGAGGTGACAGCGGCCTGATAGGATGCGCGGCTGCTGCTATGCCGGCGACGCTGATGGACGCGGAAACGAGCGGAGAACACTATACATGACGACCCTCAGGCACTCGCGCCTGATCATCCTGGGCGCCGGTCCCGCAGGCTATGCCGCCGCGATCTATGCGGCGCGCGCCAATCGCAAACCGCTCCTGGTGACAGGACTGGAACCGGGCGGGCAGCTGATGACGACGACCGAAGTGGACAACTGGCCGGGCGATGTCGAGGGCCTGCTCGGTCCGGCGCTGATGGATCGAATGCGCCGGCACGCCCTGCGATTCGGGGTCGAAATGGCGGAAGACCAGATCGTCCATGCCGAACTCGGGGAG
>JBAQWM010000192.1:0-2323 GCA_049298915.1 Steroidobacteraceae bacterium
TGGGGCACCTGGCTCAGCTGCGAGGAGACCACGCTCGATAACACGGCTGCGGGCGGTCGCAGGCATGGCTACGTATTCGAGGTGCGGCGCGATGCAGCACAGACGACCGGACGCCCGATCGTGGACATGGGCCGTTTCCCGCACGAAGCGGTAGCCATAGATCCTGAGACCCTTCATGCCTGCCTGACCGAGGACAAACTAGGCTGCTGTGCGTTCTATCGATTCATACCGAATGATCTCAGCGGGAAACCCGGGAGCTATGAAGCTGGCGGCCGGCTGCAGGCGGCGCGCGTTGTCGGTCGCGACAATGCCGATCTGCGAGTGCCCGCAATCGACGAGGAACACCGCATCGAATGGATCGATTTGTCTGATCCGGACGCCGATCCTGGCGATATGCCGCAGGGTTTTACCGGGTCCTCCGGCAAGGCCAGCGGGCCGTTCCTGGAGGCCTGGTCAAAGGGCGCGTTCCGCATGAGCCGCTGCGAGGGCATCTGTTTTCATGCCGGGAAATTCTACGTGGTCGACTCCACCGCCGGCGTCTCGGCGGGCGGCGATCCGGGACGCGGCGAAGGCGCGGTCTGGGAATACGACCCGCGCGCCGGGACGATGCGCGCCATCTTCGTGGCCGGCTCCCAGATCGTCGCGGACAATCCGGACAACATCACGGTCAGCCCGCGCGGCGCGATCGTGCTGTGTGAAAACGGCGAACCGGTGGTCGACCGCTACGGCCCGGGAACACGTGTGCTGGGTCTGACCGCGGAGGGCGAATCCTACACGCTTGCCAAGAACAATCTGGAGCTGCAGCGCGAGCAGCTCTTCGCCGCCGGGAAGTCGGTCGCGGCCGGCGACTATCGTGACGAGGAATTCGCCGGCGCCTGCTTCGACCCCGCCGGCGAAGTGCTGTTCGTGAATATCCAGGTACCCGGGATCACTTTCGCGATCTGGGGCCCTTGGGCAAAGGGCAATATCTAGGGGATCCGGTGGTGCGCTACCGGCGTCATTGCAGGGCGCCGCCGTTTCCGTTGGCTTTCCTCCGCACCTCGATGAAATAGAAAATCAGGTTGGCGGCGCCGATCGCGGCCGGGATCAGGCCAAACAACGCGATGTCGTCGCCCGCCACCCGGTCGAGCGCGAAATAGAGGACGACACCGACTCCGAGTCCGATCAGGCCGCTGCGCAGCGAGCCGGAATGCGCGCGCTTGCCCGTCATGTCCGCGTCCTCGAGTTCAGCAGGCAGTTCCAGCCCTTTCTCGATGGCCGCAAGTCTTTCCTTGTGGCGCAGCTCGACCCGCTGCAACTTCTGACGGTGACTGGCGATGATCGAGACGATCGCCACGCCGATACCGAACACGATCCCGAATATCGGGATCAATAATGCCAAGGTGCCTTCTTCCATCGTCATTCTCCCGCTTGATTCAGATGCCGGCGAGCAGGCTCAATGCCTGCCACATCACATTCCAGTCCGTCCTCAGGACGGACCCGAGCACAAAGCCTGCAATTGCAACAGCCGTGAATTCCAGGGCGTGCAAGTTGTTCACGGTCCTTGATACGCTCTGGCGACCCGCCGGGTTTCATGCTCTCGCGAAATTTCATTGAAACCTGGCAGGGTGGTACCGCGTATCAACCGGGGAGAAGGTCCGAACCGAATGCCGGCCGACGACGAGATCATCGCGCTGATCCAGGATGGCCGGGCAGGGGAGGCCTTTGGACGGCTGATGCCGAGCTATCGCCGGCGTGTTATCGGGCTGGCCTACAGCCTGTTGCGTGATCGCGGTGCTGCCGAAGATGTGGCTCAGGACGTTTTCGTGAAACTGTGGCGGGCGCTGCCGCGCTATGATGGACGCGCGCAGCTTTCGACCTGGATTTACGCCATCACGCGCAATGCCGCGATCTCGGCCATGCGCAAGCGGCGCCGGACACTTTCCATGTCGGATGTCGCGGTGCAGGCAGAAGTCGAAGGCAGCGGCGCCATCGCGGCGGCCGAGCCCGAAGACGATACGCTGTGGCGGCAGGTCGGCGCGCTGCCGGAAAAGGAGCGCCAGGCCGTCATACTTTATTATCAGGATGAGCGGACGGTGGAGGAGGTCGCCGCAATGATTGGCTTGCCGGTCAATACGGTGAAAACCCATCTGCATCGTGCGCGGGCACGTCTCGCCGATGCGCTTCGCAGAGCCGGCCTGGAGACCAGATGAATTACGAGGATCGATTGCGCCGGCTCTTCGGCAGCCTCGATGCCGCACCCGGCTTTGAGGAGCGGGTCATGCAGCGGGTGGCGACGCTCCCCGCCGCGCCGCGGAGCGACTTGCGCGCACAGTTCGAACGC
>JBAQWM010000193.1:0-6018 GCA_049298915.1 Steroidobacteraceae bacterium
ACCGGGAACAGACCGGCGTGCTGTCCGTGATTCTCCAGCAGGCTTGCGGCGATGATCTCGATATCGCGCACAAAGTGGCCGGCGGTTTCGTAGTGGTTCGGCAGACCGTCATAGGTCGTCCGTAGCCGTGCCGCCACCTGCGCCAGGAATACCCGGTACGGCATGCGGTCGTGCCGTGACGCGGTCGCGTGGCGTGCGTTTGGAAGCAGGATGTCGTATTCCGCGATGCGCTGTTCCAGCTCGCGGCTGACGCCGACCCGGCTTGCGCTCTGCGACAGTTTCGCGGACAGCGCGCGGCATTCCTCGTAGTAGGCCGAGATGATCCGCTGCTGGTGGCGGTGCAGCGTCTCGCGGATCGATTTTGCGTGGACATCCGAATTGCCGTCCATGTCGCCGCCGACCCAGCTTCCGAAGCGCAGCAGCAGCGGCAGGCGCCCTGCATCCGGTGTCAGGCCGAATACGGTATCGAGCCAGAATGCGATTTCCTCGTAGAGAGACGGGACGACCCGGAAGATGACTTCGGCCAGAAAGAACAGTACATGCTCGCGCTCGTCCGCGACCGTCAGGCGCTCGCGAGGATGCACCTCCGTCTGCCAGCTCGATGTCACCTCCATCCGGATCCGCTCCCAGACCGAGCGGCGCTCGGCCGGCGACAACGTCGGATCGAGCCGCTCGATCATCAGGTCCGCGATCTGCTGCTGCTTGCGCAGCATCGTGCGGCGCGTCGACTCGGTGGGATGGGCGGTGAATACGGGATAGATCGTCACACCGCGCAGCAACTGCAGCACCTGCTCGCCGTCCAGGCCGTCGGTCTTGAGCCGGTACATGCAGTCGCCGATCCCGCCCGGCTGTGGCCGGTCGCTGCGATTCATGTAATCGCGGCGGCGCCGCACGCGGTGTACGCGCTCCGCGAGATTCACGACCTCGAACCACTTGCTGAACGCGCGTATCAGGTCGCTCGCCTGCTGCGCGGGCCGGTCCGCTGCACGCATGTCGAGCGTGATCGTGCCCTCGGGCTCGCCCTCGCGGCGTCCGATGGCCGCGACGCGGTCGTCCTCGACCAGCTTCAGCAGGGCTTCGCCGCCCTGGTCGCGCAGCACCTCGCCGACCAGCGAACCAAGCGCATGCACGTCCTCGCGCAGCGCGGTTTCCTTGGTCGGGAATTGCAGGTTTTGGCGATGCGTCACGGGACCCGGGTCGCCGGTCGTGCATCGGATCCGGCAGGCATGCAAGTCTAGCAGACACGCGTCTCCTGATGGACCGATTGGCATGGCGCCACGATGCGATCACGGTGCCGTGCCCGTAGAATTCATGTTCCGCGGTCGCAGGATCCGGTTCCGGAATCACCCGATGTTTCGTACCTCATGTCGCGGATTACGCCAGCTCGCCGGGCCCGGCGCGCTGATCCTGCTGGCGGGTCTCTGGGCCGGCACCGCGACGTCGCTGCCGCAACTCGATACCGTGACGGTGGTCGGCAAATCCCCACAGCCGCTCGCCGAGGCGCCGGCCGCCGTCCTCGTGATTTCAGGAGAGGACCTGGAGACCAGGCTCGCATTTGATCCTGGCGACATTTTCCGGGATCAGCCCGGGATATCGGTCCGCCGCGATCCGAACCGATTCGGCTACACGGCCATCACCGTGCGTGGGCTGTCGGGAAATCGCGTCCTGATGGAGACCGATGGCGTGCCAGCAGCGAGCACGTTCTCGATCGGCAGCTTCTCCGACGCGGGGCGGCAGTTTCCGGATCCCGAACTGGTCCGGCGCATCGAGATACTCAAGGGACCTGCCTCGACCCTGTACGGCAGCGATGCGATCGCCGGCGTGGTGGCGACGACCACTGTCGATCCTGGCGAGCTGCTGCAGGGCGGCGCGGATTCAGTGCTGCGCCTGCGCACCGGCTATGCCAGCGCCAGCCACACGGCGCTGGCCGGCATGACGGTGGCTGCACGATTCGGGGACTTCGACGCTATGCTCGCGATGGCGCGGCGCGAAGGCGGCGAGCTGCAGAATGCCTACCGCGTCGTGGATGCAAATCCGCGCGATTTCGTGTCGGATGCGGTGCTGGGCCGCGCCGTGATCCACGGTCTGGCACGGCCATTGCGGCTGACGATTGGCTGGGAGCGTCAGACCGCCCTGACCGATGTGGACTCGCTCGAGTTGTCTGGCGGTCGTTTCGCGAATACGACATTCCTGCAGGGCGACGACACGGCCGAGAACTGGCGCTTCGTCGTGGACCAGGTGCTCGACTCTCCCGCGCCATTCGATCAGGTCGAGTGGCGGCTGTACCGGCTGCAGTCGCGAATCTCGCAGGCAACCGACGAACTGCGCCGTGCCGTGCCGCCGTTGACGCCGCGGCTCGCTATCGATCGCAGGTTCCTGTACGAGGAAACTGTCACCGGCGGCGAGATCACGGCGATGCGCACGATCGGTGGCGGCCGCAGCGCGCAGCAACTGACAGCCGGGATGGAAGTCGCCCGCACGCGGGTGGTCGAGCGGCGCGACGGGCTGCAGACGGATCTGGATTCCGGCACGGCAACCGCGACGATACTCGGAGAAGTCCTGCCGGTCCGGGACTTTCCGATCACGGAAATCACGAAGGCCGGGCTCTATTTCCAGGACCAGTGGCGACCGCATCAGGGCCGCTGGACGCTGATACCGGCGCTGCGCGCCGACTGGTACCGTCTGAAACCAGTCGTCGATGCGATGTATGCCGCCGACAATCCCGGCGAGGAGCCCGTTGCGATCCGGCAGCAATCATTCGCACCGAAGCTCGGCGCCAGTGTTGCCGTCGGCGGCGGAATGCTGCTGTTCCTGCAGTATTCGCACGGCTTTCGCTCGCAGCCATTCGAGGACGTCAATATCGGACTCGACCTGCCGCAATTCAACACTCGGGCCATACCGAATCCGGATCTCAAGCCGGAGAAGAGCGACAGCATCGAGATCGGCGCCCGCATCGCGAGCCGGTTGTTGACCGGCAGCGTCAGCGCGTATTACAGCCGTTATCGCGACTTCATCGAGTCCAGGGTCAATATCGGGCGGGACCCGCAGACGGGCACGACGCTGTTCCAGTCGCGGAATATCGGCAAGGCCAGAATCCAGGGCGCCGAGGCTTCGCTCGCGTTCGAGTTCGGCGAATGGATGGCCGCGCTCGAGGGCTTCAGCGGCAGCTTCTCCGCGGCGTGGACCCGCGGCGATGATGTCGTGCGCGATGCACCGATCAACACGGTGGATCCGGCCCGTGGCAGCGTCGGGCTCCGTTACCGCGCACCATCGTCGCGCTGGCAGGCACAACTGGATTTCACAGCCGTCGACCGCGTCAGCCGGGTCGACGAGTCACGGGGACCACTGTTCCGGCCGGCCGGTTTCACGACGATCGACCTCGGCGTCTCCTGGCGCATCGGCGACAGGTTCAGGCTGAATGCCGGCATCTTCAACCTTCGGGACAGCCACTACCATGAATGGGCGGATGTCCGCGGCCGCGGACCGGACGATCCGTTGCTGGAGCTCTATCAGCAGGCGGGACGGAATTTCTCGCTCACGCTGACCGCGACATTCTGAGCTCAGAGGCCGGATGCAGGCTGGATCAGTGGCGATGCCCGCCGGGACCATGCACATGGCCGTGCTTCAGTTCATCCCGCGAGGCCTGGCGCACCTCGGTGATCTGCACCTGGAAACGCAGTGTCTTGCCCGCCAGCGGATGATTTCCGTCGATCGTCACGAGGTCGCGCTCGACCCGCGTCACCGTGACAATGCGCGAACCGCCGGGCCCGGTGGTCCGGAGCTGCATTCCCGGTTCGAGCGCCGCGATCTCGCCGAATTTCGCGCGCGGCACGATCTGAACCAGCCGTTCATCGCGCAAACCGTAGGCCTGCTCCGGGCCGATCGTGACTTCCAGCGATTCGCCGGCCGCCCTGCCGTCGAGTGCCGCCTCGAGCCCCGGAATCAGGTTGCCGGTGCCATGCAGATACGCGAGCGGTTCCCGGCCCGATGATGAGTCGATTACCACGCCCGCATCGTCGCAGAGCGTGTAGTGGATGCAGACGACCTTGTTCGGCGCGACACTCATCGACGGTACTCCCGCACTGGCTGAAGTGCCCGCGATCATACACCGCGACCGGGCGCCGCGACGCGCCGGCCGGTCCGCCGCGCATCAATAGATGTCCCTGGTCGTGTTGTAGACATTGAACTTGCCGGTCGGCGTCACCAGTCTCGGGTCGCTGATGACGGCCTTGAGCCTGTGCGTGCGATCGTCCACGATCACGATCGCCGATTTCTGGTCCATGCCATTCCAGACCGAGAACCACACTTCGTCCCCGTGCTTGTTGTACTCGGGCTGGACCACGCGCTTGGGTCCTTCGCCGACATTGGCCCACTCCGCAATCGGCAGGACCTGGAATCCCGCCTCGGGTTTCCGGACATCGAACACTGCCACGCTCTGGCTGATTTTCGCGTCCGGGTTCAGGGGCGTATCGACATACAGGCTGTTCGAGCGCGGGTGCGTCTTGACGAACAATGATCCGCCGCCCTGGCCACTCAGCACGCGCACCACTTTCCACGCATGGTCCGGGTGATTGCCGGGATCGGTGCCGATGTATGTCACCTTTTCGTTGCCGAGTGCGCTCGTCACCCAGACCGGCCCGAATTGCGGGTCATTGATATTGGCTCCGCGGCCGGGATGCGGAATCCTGTCGACATCGATCATCGCCGTCAGCTTCTGCTCCTTGGCGTCGATGACGGCGACCTTGTTGGACTGATTCGCGGCAGTCAGGAAATAGCGCTTGGTCGAATCCCAGCCGCCGTCGTGGAGGAAACGCGCCGCACCGATCTGCGTCACCCTGATGTTGTCGACGTCTTCGTAGTTCACCAGCAGTATCTGCCCCGTTTCCTTGACATTGATGATCCACTCGGGATGGAAGTGGGAAGCCACGATCGCGGCCACGCGTGGCTCCGGGTGGTATTCCTGCGTGTCGACCGTCATGCCGCGCGTCGACATGATCTTGATCGGCTCCAGTGTCTCGCCGTCCATGATGACGTACTGCGGCGGCCAGTAGCTGCCGGCAACCGCCAGCCGGTCCTCGTAGCCCTCGTACTTCGAGGTCTCGACCGAGCGCGCCTCCAGGCCGATCTTCGATTCCGCGACGATGTCGGGCTTCGCCATCCACAGGTCGATGAGGTCGAGCTTGGCGTCGCGGCCGATCGTGTACACATAGCGGCCGGAATGCGACAGCCGCGAGATGTGCACCGCATAGCCGGTCTTCAGGATATTGATGATGCGCTTGCTGTCGCCGTCGATCAGCGCGACTTCGCCGGAATCGCGCAGCGTGACCACGAATATGTTCTCGATGTCGTAGTCATTCATCTTGCGTGTCGGCCGCTCGGCGACCGGCACGCGCAGCTTCCACGCTGCCCGGATTTCCTGCATGCCGAATTCCGGCGGTGTCGGCGGCACGTGCTGTACGTAGCGCGCCATGATGTCCACTTCCTCTGCCGTCAGGTCGCCCGAACTGCCCCAGTTCGGCATGCCCGCGGGCGAGCCGTACGCGATGAAGACCTTCAGGTAATCGGTGCCTTTCTTCTGGGTGATGTCCGGCGTCAGCGGTTTTCCGGTCGCGCCCTTGCGCAGCACGCCGTGACAGCCGGCGCAGCGCTCGAAATAGATCTGCTTCGCGTGTTCGAATTCCTGCCGGGTCATGTCCGGCGCGCCGGCCGACGAAACCATCTCGATCTGCGCAGCCGCCGCGCCGACCGTCGACGGCGCGCCACCGTACTTGAGCTCGGCCACCGTCGTGCCCGGATGCTCGGTTGCCGAATCCGCGGCCTGCTTCGGTCTGGGGCCCGAGCGAATGGTCGCGACTTCGGTGGCAGTGACGCTGCCGAAGGAGTTGCCCCAGGAATTCATCGCGTAGGTCAGCGCGTCCGCTATTTCCGCATCCGAAAGCTGGGACATCGGCGGCATGATTGAATTGAACTTCACGCCATTGACGGTCACCGGGCCCGTCAGGCCGTTCACCACCACAC
>JBAQWM010000194.1:0-19533 GCA_049298915.1 Steroidobacteraceae bacterium
GGCCCATTCCGGTCGCAAGATGCCGCCGAGGATCGGAACCAGCTTGAAAAAACGCGACAGCGGCCGGCGCCTGATCATCGGCTCGGCGATCATCGGCTCGATCGGCACATTCGGCCTGCACGTGCTGCTGCCCGCGCTGCCGGCAATCGCCACGGCCATGCACGTGCACGCCGCGGCTGCCCAGCTCCTGATCAGCCTGTCGCTGGTCGCAATTGCATTCGGCAACCTGGTGATCGCTCCGCTGTCGGACCGCTATGGCCGCCGTCCCGTGGTACTGGCCGGGCTCGGCCTGTTCGTCGCCGGCAGCCTGGCGGGAATCGTCGCGCCATCGCTCGAAGTGCTGGTGTGCGCACGCATCGTGCAGGCATTCGGCGGCGGCGCGGCAATGGCCGTGATGCGGGCGACCATCATGGATTTCTTCGGCGCGGCCCGGGCAGCCAGTGCGATAGCGGCGACCGCGACCGCGATACTGCTGGCGCCGATGTTCGCGCCGACGCTCGGCGGGCTGGTGATCGAATGGCTCGGGTGGCGGGCCGTGTTCGCCTTGTCCGGGCTGCTCGGGGGCGCCGTGATGCTGTTTGCGGCGCGCAGCCTGGTCGAGACCAGGCCAGCCGATCCTGCGGCCGGCCCCTCGCCGCGCACCCTTTCGAGTTACCGGCGGCTGTTTGGCTCGCCCATTTACATGATCTACGTTGCATTCGGGTCGAGCCTGATGAGCATGATCTACACATTCGTGACCGGCACGCCCTATATCGCGGCCGATGTGCTCGGAATATCGCCAGCACGCCTTGGCCTGCTGCTGTTCTTCCCGGCGGTGGCCTCATTCGCCGGTTTCCTGATCGCCGCACGGGTCGTCAACCGCGTCGGCGGGCCGCGCCTGATGCGGACCGGAGTCATGCTGGCATTCGCCGGGGCGTTTTCGATGATGGCGCTGTCACTCGCGGGAATCCGGCATCCGCTTGCCCTGTTCATCCCGGGCATGCTGATCGGATTTGCAAATGCGCTCGCCACACCCAGTTCGACGACCGCGGCGATCACGCGTCACCCGGAGATCGCGGGGGCGGCCTCAGGACTGATGGGATTCGTGCATCTCGTCATCGCCGCAGGCGCGACGCAACTGGTGGCGTTCTTCGCCAATCACTCGCCGGTGCCGCTCGCCGCCACTCTGATGGGTCTGTGCCTGGTGGCTCTGCTCGCGCTGCGCTCGATCGAGCGGATGACCGCTCAGTCGAGGCCGAACTTGCCGCTCATGCCGTCCGAGCCCACGCGATAGCGGAATCGCACGGAACCGAATGTCAGCGTATCGCCATCCACGAGCTTTGCGTAGCGAAGCTGGATGCCATTGACCAGCAGGCCATTGCTGCTGTTGGCATCGATGACCGTCACATCGCCGCAACGCAGCTTCAGCACGGCGTGCAGCCGGCTTACGGTCGGATCGACGATTCGCAGATCATTGTCACGGGTACGGCCGACATTGATGCGCGGCAGGGCTATTTCGTATACCGAGCCGACCATGTCGAGACCGATCAGGTAATGGCGGAAGCGCGCTTCGCCTGCCGGAGCCGTCGCTGCCCCGCGCTGCGGTGGCTGGTGCATGTCCTGCACGATCAGTTCGCGCTGTGATCCCCCAGCCTGCGGGCCCGGCGCGGCAAGCGCCTTTTCTGCCTGCATCTCGAGGTCGACGATCTCCGCAATCGATGCCAGCGCATCATTTTCGGCGCGATCCTGCTCCTGCGCCGCGCCAGCGCGCAACTTCGAGCGCAGCTGTTCGATGAAATCGTCCCGTTCCGCGATGCTCTTGAGCTGCAGGCCGCGATCGGCGCGCAGCCGGTCGATTTCCTCACGCGCCGCGAGCAGCGCCTGGCTGCGCTCGCTCAGCCGCTCGTGCAGACTCGCGATGGCACCTTCCGCCGGTGACGGCGCGCGCGGCTCCGTCCCGGTCTCGGCCCTGCCTACGGCATGTTGCAGCTCGCGCAGTTCGCCGATGAAGCTCTCCCGCTCGACCACCAGCATGGCGAGCCGCATTGAAAGATCCTCGATCTCCCGATCGCGCTCGGCCAGCAGTCGATTGCGTTCGCTCAGGTCGGCGCGCAGGCCTGCGACCAGCTTCTGCCAGCGCGCCCTTTCGGCACCGATACCCGCAGCCAGTTCGAGTTGTTCATCCTCGACCTTTGACAGCCGGCCCCTGAGGTCGAGTTCGGTTTCCGTGAACAGCTCGAAGTCCTCGCCGGCATCGATGGCACCGATGCCCTCGAGCTCCGGGATCAGCCTGGCGTCGGAGTCGATGAAGATCGGCGCATCCTCGAGATCGTCGGCGGGTGTCGCCATTTCCCACTCGGGCCCGCTCATCACCGGCAGCTCGACGTACTCCATCAGCTGCGTAACGTCCTCGGCGACGATGTCATCGTCCGGTCGCCCGTTTGAGTCGCGCTTCTTCATGTGACGATCCCCTGATGCGGTCACTTTGTGGACCGCTTATTATGTCTTCGGGCGGCATCCCGCCAGTTGTGAAGTATTCCGCGGACTCCCTGCCGCATTCCGTGAACCGCGTCACAGGTAGCGACTCCCAGGGCGGAGCGCCCGTGTAAGATCCAGATTATGCAATGGGTCTGGATGCTGTCGGCCACCCAGGCGCTGTGCATGTCGGGCAGCTTCCTGTTCATCCTGCTGGGCGGAATCATCGGCTCGGAACTGGCGCCGACGCCGGGTCTCGCAACGCTGCCGCTCTCGGTATTGATCATCGGGCTTGCAACAAGCGTCCTGCCCGCCGGTGTCCTGATCCGGCGCCTTGGACGGCGCGTTGCATTCGTGATCAGCGCGCTCGCTGCGAGTCTCGGCTGTGTCGCGGCCGGTGCCGGCATCCAGGCTGCCAATTTCTGGGTATTCTGCGGCGCGGCACTCCTGCTCGGCGCCAACAACGCGATGGTCATGCAGTACCGTTTCGCGGCAGTGGAGTACGTGGAGCCCGGACGCGCCAGCAAGGCCGTCGCGATCGTGATGAGCGGCGCGCTCGCCGCCGCCTGGCTCGGACCGGAGATTGCGGTGCGCTTCGCCGATATCGTCGCCGGAGCGCATTATGCCGGGTCATTCTTCGTCGGCAGCGGCCTGTACGCGCTCGCGGCCATCATCCTGCTGCTGACGCCGGTCGCCGCCCGAATCGCCGACCGCGACCTGCGTGCACCGCGGCCGCTGGCCGAAATCGCGATGCAGGCAGATTTCCGCGTCGCGGTGCTGGCAGCACTCGTGTCATTTGCGGTCATGAGCTTCATCATGACGGCGACGCCGATCAGCATGCATGTGATCGACCAGCACGACGAGCTTGCGACCAAGAGGGTCATCCAGGCGCATCTGCTCGCGATGTACCTCCCGTCGCTCGCGAGCGGCTGGATAATCGCGCGCTTCGGACCACGCGCGGTGATCGTCGCGGGCACCTCGATGATGGCGGCCTGCGTCGCAATCGCCGCATTCGTCGGCCACGGCGTGATGCACTACACCTGGGCGCTGGTGCTGCTCGGGCTCGGCTGGAATCTGCTGTTCATCGCCGGCACGACACTTCTTACCCGCACCTACCGCCCGCAGGAACGCATCCAGGTGCAGACCATGAATGACTTCATGGTTTTCGGCGCCCAGGCTGTCACGTCGCTCCTGGCCGGTGTCGCGCTCGCGACGATCGGCTGGCGGAATCTCAATCTGGCGACACTGCCGCTGCTCGCTGCGGTGCTGCTGGCACTGGCATTTGCTTCCCGCCGCCGGGCGGCGGAACAGGCCTAGCCGTCGAGGAATTCCCGGATCCTCGCGATCAGGGGCGCAGCCGGCTCACGCGTGAGAGCCGCCGGGTCGTCGCTGAGTTGCAGGATCGGCTGCGCCGGCGTGGCACTCGGCTGCTGTCTCCCGGCCACTACCAGCCGGCGAATCTCGCGCGGCCGGTGCCCCGCGAGTTCGAATGCAACCAGCGCTCCACGTCCGCAACCGATCGCATCCACTTCGCGCAGGCGGAGCTGATCCACGAGATCGGAGATCGCCGCCGCGAGATTCGCGATTGTCGGGCGTCCGCGTGGTCCGTCCGAGGCCCCGCTGCCCGGCAGATCCGGCGCATAGACCGATCGATCGGACCCGAGCAGCGCCGCGCAGGCATTGAATTCGCCGCCGCTGCCGCCCTCGTCGTGCAGCAGCAAAAGCGCCGTGCACTCGTCAAAGCCGCCGCTCGGTGGAAACGTGGTCGTCAGATGCAACTGGCCATAGCGGCAATCCACGTACATGCGCCGCAGGATCGCCGCCGTCGCCGCTTTCCGGATCTTTGCCGCCATGGCCGCACTGTCCCTATGGGTCCTAGTATCATGGTGCATCAAGGAGCCGGTAATGCCAAAGCATCTCGCTGCATTCCTGCCCGCCGTCCTGACGGCAGCCATCGGCCTGTTCGCGGTCGCCGCGGCGCGTGCCGGCAGTCCCGATCACGCCGCCATCTACGAGCAACTCAAGTCTCTGGCCGGCACCTGGACCGGCAGGATGGATGATCCGCTCGCGGGTCCGCCGGTTACCGTACGCTACCAGGTCGCCAGCAATGGCAAGTCTGTGGTCGAGTTCCAGAACCCCGGCGCGAGCTTCGAAATGGCCACGGTCTACTACCTGGCGAATGGCAGGCTGCAGGCGACCCATTACTGCGCGGCGGGCAACCAGCCGGCCTTCAGCCTCGACAGCAAGTCGACGCCAGAACTGGTATTGCTCGAATTCGACGGCGGCACGGGCTTCGATCCGGACATGGACGGACATGTCCATCAGGGCGAGATACGCTTCGTTTCACCGGATCGCATCGAGCACCGCTGGTTCCACTACGTCGGCCCCAAGGAACTCGGTTCGACACACTGGTTCCTGCACCGCGAGGTCGAGTCGCCGGCCGCGCCGTTGCCGCCTGAGCCCGCGCCCCTGCCTGCGACTGCGCCCGCGTCCGCAACCGCCGGTTGAACCCGGGCCGGCTGCGCGGTCAATACTCGTCGTATTTCCGGGCCTGTCCCCGCACGCGTTCGGCCGGATATTTGAGCGCATTGCGTTCGAGTTTTTCGCCGGCTGCCCGCAGCAGGTCGATATCGAGCCGGTCGGCGATGCGCACCACATAGACCAGGATGTCGGCCAGTTCCTCGGCAGCGCGGCGGCGGCGGCTGGCATCGGGCGCAGAACTCTCCGCTTCGGTCAGCCACTGGAACAGTTCAACCAGTTCCGCGGCCTCGACCGAAAGCGCCATCGCGAGATTCTTGGGGCTGTGGAACTGGTCCCAGTCGCGTTCCGAGACAAAAATGCGCAGGCGCTGCTTCAGTTCCTCGAGGTCACGCATGGCGCCACTGTCGGTCAATCGCCGCTTTCGCGCAACGTCTGGTCGTATCCGGTTTGCCAGGCCGATGCCGCGAGCGGCAGAATCGACGCCCCATGCCTGCCACCACAGCTTGCGGTTCCGGAGTAAAGCCAATGCCGCGCGTCCCGGTCTGGATCATCTTCCTGCTCGCCCTCGCGCCAGTTACAACCGGCCGCGCCGATATGACGCGGGCGCCCCTGAGCGCCGAGACCATGTGGAACATCAAGCGCGTCGGCGATCCGGCGCTGTCGCCGGACGGCCGCCAGGCGGTTTTTCCGGTGACCACCTACGACGAGGAACAGGACAAGGGCGAAGCGGATCTCTACCTGGTCGCGACTGCCGGGGGTGCGCCCCGCCGCCTGACCAGCATGCCCGGCAAGGAATCGGAACCGGCATGGAGCCCGGATGGGCGCTGGATTGCATTCGTCGCCAAGCGCAGCGAAGACAAGGAGTCGCAGCTCTATCTGCTGCCGACCGACGGCGGCGAGGCGACCCGGCTTGGCGAAGTGCCGACCGGTGTCACGGCGCCCAAGTGGTTTCCGGATTCAAAGCGCATCGCTTTCATATCGCGGGTCTGGCCCGATCTGGCGGACTGGAAAAAAGCGGGCGAACGCATCGAAGAACGCGAAAAATCGAAGATGAAGGCGCTGGCCTGGAACCGGCCGCCCGTCAGCTACTGGGATCACTGGCTGGACGACCGCCAGGCCCATGTGTTCTCGATCGGAATCGAGGGCGGCACGCCCCTCGCCCTCACGCCAGGCACCGGTTACGAATTGACGCGCAAGCAACTCGACCGCACGGCGTATGACATCTCGCCGGACGGCAGCGAGATCGCATTCGCCGCCGATATCGACCCGACCGGCGTGGACCAGAATTTCGACATTCTTGTCGTGCCGGCCACCGGCGGAAAGGCGCGCAATCTCACGACCGACAATTCCGGCGATGACGAGAACCCATCGTACAGCCCCGACGGCCGCTGGCTGCTGCATACGCGCCAGACGATCAAGGGATTTTACGGCGACTCGTACCAGGCCTGGCTGGTGGACCGCAGGAGCGATGCGCGCCGCCGGCTCGCGCCCGACTGGGATCGCTCGCTGACGGGGATGGTCTGGGCGCCGGATTCCAGACACCTGTATGCCGCGATCGACGACGCCGGAACGCAGCGCGTGTATCGCATCGACATCGCGAGCGGCCGCCATGCGCCGGTCACCAGGCAATCGAGTTTTTCGAATCTCGCCATCGCCGGCTCCCCCGCGACACTCATCGGCCTGCGCCAGTCATTCAGCGAACCGCCGACACTCGTGCGCATAGGCCCGGGAGAAGCCGGCGCGACGAAGCTTTCCGACCTCAATGATGCACTGCTCGCGGGTATCGAGTTCGGCAAGGTCGAGAGCGTCAGCTATCCGGGCTCGGGCGGCGCCAACATCCAGATGTGGGTGGTATACCCGCCGGGCTTCGATCCCGCGAGGAAATACCCGCTCTACCTGCTGCTGCACGGCGGCCCGCACAATGGCATCACCGATTCCTGGACATTCCGCTGGAACGCGCAGGTATTCGCGGGCTGGGGCTATGTGGTTGCCTGGCACAACTTCCACGGCTCCAGCGGTTTCGGCCAGGCGTTCACGGACTCGATCAACCCGGATCGCATCACGATGCCCTACCACGATACGATCCGCGCGGCCGAATGGTTCGCATCGCGGCCGTGGATCGACCGCGACCGCTTGGTCGCCGGCGGCGGCAGTTATGGCGGGTTCCTGGCGGCGACGCTGAATGGCAAGCCGCATCCATTCAAGGCGCTGGTCGCGCACGCCGCCGTATACAGCGAGTACGCACAGTACGGGGCCGATTATGGCGCCGGCAGGCGCCGCTTTTTCGAGGCCTGGGACCGGCCGGAGGAATTCGCGCGGTACTCGCCGAGCAGCTATGCCGGCAATTTTGCGACGCCGACACTCGTGATCCACGGGCAGCTCGACCAGCGCGTGCCGCTCAACAATGGCATCGAGTTTTTCAATACGCTGCAGAATCGCGGCGTCGAGAGCCGGCTCGTCTATTTCCCCGACGAGAATCACTGGGTGCTGAAGCGTCAGAACTCGTTGTACTGGTATCGCGAAGTCAGGGACTGGCTGGCGCGCTACGCGCCGGCCGGCGCGCGCTGAACAAGGAGGCAGCGGAATGGACAGGACCCGACGCGTTATTCTGAAGGCCGGGGCCGGTGCGGCGCTCGCAATCGCTGCCGGCCGGGTCACGGCCGGCGAGGACCGGAAGACGAAATCACTGCTGATCCTCGGCGGCACCGGCTTCATCGGCCCGCACCTGAGCGGCCTGGCGCTTGCGCGTGGGTGGAGGGTCACGCACTTCAATCGCGGCCGGCGCGATGCCGAGGTCGAGAATGTGGAGACGCTGCTCGGCGACCGCAAGGGAAAGTTCGATTCGCTGAAGGGTCGCAGATGGGATGCCGTGGTGGACAATACCGGCTATATCCCGAAGTTCGTGAAATTGTCGTCGGAGCTGTTGGCCCCGAATGCCGGCTACTGCCTCTTCATCTCGAGCATATCGGCCTACGCGAGCTTCGCCAGGCCGAATGACGAGGACTCGCCGCGCGGCGTGCTCGCGAATCCGGAGCAGGAGGAGATCACGAACGAGAGTTACAGCCCGATGAAGGCGCTGTGCGAGGACTACGTGCGCCAGGCCTTCGGCACGCGATGCTCGATCGTGCGTCCCGGTTACATCGTCGGGCCACTGGATCCGACCGACCGCTTCACCTACTGGCCGGTGCGCGTCGCGCGCGGCGGCGCAATGGCCGCGCCCGGCACGCCGGCCGATCCGATCCAGGTCATCGACGTGCGCGACCTGGCGCGCTTCATGCTGGATCTCGTGGACCGTCGCGTGGACGGTTCCTTCAATGCCGTCACGCCGCCCGGCGCGATCACGATGGGCGGCCTGATCGACTCCAGCCGGCGCATTTCCGGAACCGACACGCCCGTGACCTGGATCGACGAGGATTTCCTTGCTTCGGTGCTGAAACCCGAAGAGATGAATTTCGCGCCGTGGTCCCCGATGCGCGGCGAGGAAGCCGGTGCATCGCTGACCGGCGTCAGGCGCTCGCTCGCCGAAGGCCTGACCAGCCGCTCACTGGACGACACGGTGCGGGACACGCTCGCCTGGCACGCGACCCGCCCGCCGGAAAGGCAGGCCGGACTCCGCTCCGGGCTGTCGGCGGAGCAGGAAGCCCGACTGCTTGCAGCCTGGAACGCGCGCAAAACCGGCTGAGCCGGCGTAAGATTCCTGGACGGTACCGCGACCAGGAGATGACCATGCGCACCGTCCGTCAATTGCTCGCTGGCAAGCCCTCGGGCGTCCATACCGTCGACGCCGACGATCCGGTGCGCACCGCAATCCAGCTCATGGCGGATCATTTCATCGGCGCGCTACCGGTACTCTCCGGCGGCAGGCTGGTCGGCATCGTCTCGGAGCGCGACTACGCACGCAAGGTCGTGCTGATGGGCCGCAATTCCAGGGAGACGAAGGTCTCCACGATCATGAGCGCGCCGGTCATCCAGGTGGGACCGCAGA
The DNA here is from genome assembly GCA_049298915.1 of Steroidobacteraceae bacterium. GTDB lineage: Bacteria > Pseudomonadota > Gammaproteobacteria > Steroidobacterales > Steroidobacteraceae > SCUD01. The sequence goes on from JBAQWM010000194.1 coordinate 8,921, forward strand.
ACAACGTCAACGACTGCATGAAGCTGATGACCGACAAGCGCATCCGTCACTTGCCGGTCGTCGAGAAGGACAGGCTGATCGGAGTGATCTCGATCGGCGACTGTGTCAAGGCCGTCATCGACGAGCAGCGCCACGAAATCGAGGATCTCAAGCGCTACATCGCGGGTTGAGCCTCACCAGACGCCGGTGTTCGGCATCGACGCCCAGGGCTCGCGGGGCGGCAGCGCATCGCCCCTCTGCAGCAATTCGATCGAGACATTGTCGGGTGAGCGCACGAATGCCATGTGACCGTCGCGCGGCGGCCGGTTGATCGTGATGCCGGCAGCCTGGAGCCTGGCGCACAACGCGTAGATGTCGTCCACTTCGTAGGCCAGGTGACCGAATGCGCGGCCCATCGTGTACGTCTCGGGATCCCAGTTCCAGGTCAGCTCGACCTGCGCTTCGCCATCGCCCGGCGCCGAGAGGAACACGAGCGTGTAGCGGCCGCGCTCGTTGACGTGGCGCTGCCTTTCGACCAGACCGAGATTCCTGCAGTAGAAATCGAGCGAGCGCTCCAGGTCGGTGACGCGGACCATCGTGTGCAGGTATTTCATGGGCCGAAAACTAGCACAGATGCCCGTCAGGCGAAGCCTGCGAGGAGCCCCGCGATGGCCCCGCCCGCGATGACCCACAGCATGTCGACCCGGGTCCTCTCGAGCATGATCAATGCGGCAATCGCGATCGCAAGGGCCGGCCAGTGCGGCACCGCGATACCCGCAGGCAGGATCACGGCAGCGGCAAATACCACGGCCAGATTCGCGATCACGCCGACGACCGCCGCCGTCACGCCGGCAAGCGCGCCGGCAAGCCGGGGATTCGCGGTCAGCCGTTCGACATAGGGGGCTCCGACCAGGATCAGCACGAAGGATGGCAGGAAGGTCGCCCAGCTCGCGAGCAGAGCGGTCGCCGTCGAGGTCTCGACTGGGCCTGCGGGTCCCGGGGCGTTCCAGCCTGCCATGAATCCCACGAATTGCAGCACGATGACGAGGGGTCCGGGCGTCGTCTCCGCAAGCGCGAGCCCGGCAATCGTTTCCGCCGGTGTCAGCCAGCCGTAGACCTCGACCGCCTGCTGCACCACGTAGGCGAGCACCGCGTAGGCGCCGCCGAATGTGACGAGCGCGGCGGTCGTGAAGAATCCATAGACCTGCGTGTAGATCGAATCCGGCCCGGTCGCCGCCAGCAGCAGTGCCGCGGGCACGGCCCACAGCAGCACACCGAACAGCAGGCTGCGCCAGGGGAAGGTCGCGCTGGCCGCGGGTATCGTCGGCCCGGCTTCCCGCCGCAGCACCGCGCCCAGCAGCGCGGAAGCCATCAGCAGCAGCGGAAACGGAGCGAGCTTCCAGGCCATGATCGCGAACGCGAGTGGCGCGATCACCCAGTGCACCGGAGCGGAAAGCGCGCGCCGGCCGACGCGGATCAGCGCGTGCACGATCAACGCGACGACTGTCGCCTTCAATCCGAGCAGCAGCGCGGCGACCGCCGGCACCTGCCCGTAGATCGCGTAGGCGAATGACAGGCCGAGCAGCACGAGGACCGAGGGCAGGATGAAGCAGAGACCCGCTACGATGCCGCCTGGCGCTCCGTGCAGTCGCCAGCCGAGGTAGATCGCAAGCTGCAGCGCCTCGGGGCCCGGCAGCAGCATGCAGAAATTCAGCGCATTCATGAATGGTGCTTCGGCGATCCAGCGCCGCCGCTCGACGATCTCGCGGTGCATGATCGCGATCTGCCCGGCCGGACCGCCGAATGAGATGAAGCCGAGCTTCAGCCAGAACAGGAACGCCTGGCGGCGTGATGGAGTGGTTTCCAGCGGAATAGCAAGCGCTCCGTCAGGATCTGCCGATCGGCGCGTACCAGGGCAGCGCCTTGAAACCGCCGATCCATGCGCTGATCGCGGGATAGTCCGCGAGCCGGTAACCTGCCTCGTCCGCCACATGCGTGTAGGCAAAAAGCGCGATGTCGGCGAGCGTGACCTGGCCGCCCACCAGCCAGCGTTTCCCAGCAAGTTCGCGTTCGAGCACGGTCAGGGCCGCGGCGCCGCGCTGGAATCGCTCCTGATACCGGTCGCCGAAATCGGCCGGCGATTTCTTCAGCGACTTGAGCCAGAAACGCACGGTGCCGACAGCCGGCTCCAGCTGGTACTGCTCGAAGCACATCCACTGCCACATCAGCGCGCGCTCGTAGGGATCGGCGGGTATCAGCGCCGAGCCCTCCGCGAGATAAGCGATGATCGCATGGCTCTCGGCGATGGCGCCTCGGCCCGGAACGACGAGCACCGGGATCTTGCCATTCGGATTGATCGCGAGATATTCCGGCGTGCGGGTCGCGCCGGCGACGATATCCATCTCCTTCAATTCATAGGGCATGCCGAGCGCTTTCAGCACCAGGCGGCATTTGTAACCATTGCCGGAGGGCAGATAGTCATACAGCAGGAGACTCATGCGGCGGCCCTCTGCAGCAGGCGGCGAGCCTCGCGGGCGGCGCGCAAGCCGGACAGGTGAGCGCCGTGCAATGTGCCGTATGCCTGCTGAGCGGTGTGCTCGCCGGCAAACACGATCCGCCCGCCGACCGGTCGCGTCAGCAGTTCGCGGGCGCCAAAACGCCCGGGCAGGCAGTGCGAATAGGAACCGCGACTCCAGGGATCGGCTGCCCAAGCGGTTGCCGCGCCGCGCTCGAACTGGCGCCGCAGGTCGCTACCCAGCATCGTCGTCAATTCGCTGAGCGCCTGATCGATCGCCGCGGCTTCACCCGCTGCCTCGAGTTCCCGGGCGAACCGGCCCGCCGAGAAGCCGATGCAGACATTGCTGTCCCAGTGCCGCGTCAGGAATTCCATACCGCGCCCGTCATCGCGACGCAGCAGCAGGAATTCCGTGCGCTCCGACGGAAATACATTGCGCGTGAAACGCAGCGCCACCTTGTTCATCAGGCCGAGCGGCAGGTCGTGGTGGGCCTGCAGGACTTCCGGCGGCAGGTGCGGCGAAAAAATGACGGCGCCCTCCGCGACAAGGGCGGATGGCAGGGCGATGATCGCGAGGCGCGCGTTGAAAGGCCCTGCAGCCGTTTCCGCAGTTACCCCACGTGCGGTCCAGCGGATGCGCGTGACCGGCGTGCGCAGCCGCACCGGGACATCCCTTGCGTAATGTGCGAGCAGCGCACCGTAGCCGCGGGGAATCATCAGGTCCTCGCCTTTCTCGATGAACTGATGGGAATCGAGCGTGGAGAAATTGGCAGGCTCGATTCCTTCCCAGGCCGTCATGCCGGATTCCGCCATCGGGTACCAGGGATCCGCAATCGTCGCCTGTGTCAGCGCCGCTTCCGCCGGGATGTCGAGACCGCGGCGCCCGGCCTCGGCGAGTTCCGACTCGATGCGTTCCCTGACGGCACGCAGGCCCGCGGTCTCGCGGCCGCCCAGCCGCCGCGATCCATCATAGACGTGACGCGGGAAGTTATCGGCGACCAGCGCGAAGTTGTTTTTTCGCGCAATGTCGACCCAGGGATTGACGTCAGACGCGTGCAGCCAGGAGCATCCGCGGTCCCAGGCCACGCCGAGACTGCTGTCCGTGAAGGCGCGGCCCCCGATGCGATCGCGCGCCTCGAGCACGAGCGCATTGATTCCCGCTGCGAGCAGTTCCTTCGCCGCCGTGAGTCCCGCCCCGCCGGCACCGACGACGATGACCTCGACCGGCGCGCTCTGCGCCAGCAGCCGGGCGCCGAATGTGCTGCCCGTGGCCGCAGCGCCGATAACCTGCAGCAGTCGCCTGCGTTGAAGTGAAAAGGGTCGCTGCAAGATCGAGCTCCGGTGCCCCCAGGCGCCAGAATACCGCGCGGCCGCCTCAGACGGCGAGTGCGCGCCGCCAGGCGCGCAGTTTGCGCGAACAGGACCACCCGGCATTGGCGGGACTCGTGGATGGCAGCGGGAAATACCGGAATTTCCGCGCGGCGGGCAGTTGCTTCAGCACATGGCGACGCCAGGCAGCCTCGGCCTTGCGTCCATTGAAGCAGATGCGCTCGATGTGCGGATGCCGGGCCAGGAATCGCGCGAATTGATTGACGATGATCGAGTCCTCGTCGATGCCGGAATCGAGACTCCCGGCGCGGATACAGGACGCCATGACGTCCCAGACCGCAATGTGGGCCGCGCGCAGCGTCGCGACGCGTTCGGGGTAGGGTGCCGCCGCGCCAAAGCCGCAGATTTCTCCCACAATGACCCAGAACTGATTGCGCGGATGCGCATAGTACTGCCGCATCGCGAGCGAGGCGGCACCCGGCATGCTGCCGAGTACGAGAATGCGGGCTGAGGCATCCGCGATCGGCGGAAATCCGGCGATCCGCGGGCGGCTGGTCCCCGGCGCCGGAACGCGGGTCAACTGCGTGCGATCGCGGCCACGTAGAGCACCGGGCCGGTCGGTGCACCGGTCGGCGAACCCCCAACCGGTTCTTCGCTCACCGCGACATTTTCGGCGCGGCCAATCGCCGCGCGCTGCCGTTCGTCGAGCGCGAGGCGCACGCTGCCGCCCGATGGCATCAGGCCGAGCGAGACCGGAGCTGCCTCGGCCGGCAGCGCCCAGAGTTCCAGCGACCGCGCATCAGGGTAGCTGACCGGATCGACTGCAGTGACTTCCAGATGCCCGCCGTCTGCGGCAACTTCGATCCGCCACAGCGTTTCGCCGGTCTTGCCCGCGATGAGCGCCTGCGCTTGCGGCGGCGCGATCTGCAAGTCCTGCCACAGGAACCAGCCCAGACCCAGTATTGCGACTGCCGCCACGGCGGCTGCAATTGCGCGCCAGCGCGGTTGCGCAGCCAGTCCGGTCCGGCGCTCGATCGCGGTCCACAATCCGGGCGACGGTGCGATCGGCTCGAGCTGAAATGCCAGTCCCGCGAGTCTCTCCTCCCAGGCGCGCACGCGGCGCCCCACGAATGGATCGGCGTCACGCCAGCGCTCGAAGCGCCGCCGCGCAGCACCGCAGAGCGTGCCGAGCACGTATTCAGCGGCCAGCAGCTCGAGGATTTCCGGCTGGTTGCGCTTCATGATTCGAGGCACCGTCGCAGTGATTCCAGCCCGCGGCGAATCCAGCTCTTGACCGAGCCGAGCGGCTCGCCGATGCAATCCGCCACTTCCGTATGGGTCATGCCATTCTGGTAGGACAGCAGGATGCAGTCGCGTTGTCGCGGCTGCAGTGCAGCAAGGCAGCGGTCCAGCGTCGACGCCGCGCGGTGTCCCAGCGTCATCAGCGACTCGTGCGGCTCCTCATCGACGGCAATTCCGGCAAGGTTCTCCGCGCCGCCGGCGGCCATGCGCTGTTCGCGGCGCTTGAGGTCGATCGCGCGATAACGCGCGATCGCGATCAGCCAGGCCCAGGACGAACCGCGGCCCGGCTCGAACTGTGTTGCCCTCTGCCAGATCTGGACGTAGACCTCCTGCAATGCGTCCTCCGCAAGCGCACGGTTCCCGAGGATCCGGAGCAGGCAGGCGAGCAGCCGGGACGAGGTCAGCTCGTAGAAGCGCTTGAAAGCCTGCCGGTCCTGGCGCGCGCAGGCGGCCAGCAAGCCAGCGACTTCAGCATCGGTGTCCTGACCCGGTGATTCGACCATCCTCATCAGTATACGCAGCGCCCTTTGCGCCGGATGCAACTGCATGATGTTATGACATTCGGATCACCGCCCCGCCGGCAATGCTGGTCGGCCTGCAACGACCATCTGGCACATTCGCTCTGCTTCGACGATCATCAGGCCTTGCCAAATCACAGAGGTCTGTCATGGAAGTGGTGCTCACACCCCTCGAGATACGCGTGCTCGGTTGCCTGGTGGAGAAGGAAGCAACGACCCCGGAGAACTATCCGCTGTCGCTGAACGCACTGACCAACGCCTGCAACCAGAAGACCAACCGCGATCCGGTGATGAATCTCACCGAGCACACGGTGCAGGCGACGATTGACAGCCTGGTGAAGAAGACCCTCGTTGGGGCGCGGTCCGGGGCCGGCGGCCGCGTGGCCAAGTACGCGCATCGCCTCCACGACCGGCTGAATCCGGACTACGATTTTGCGCGTGACGAACTGGCGCCGATGTGCGAATTGATGCTGCGCGGACCGCAGACCCTGAACGAGCTGCGCACGCGCTGCGCGCGTATTCACGAGTATGCCGACACCGAAGAACTGGCTGCGGTGCTCGCGCGACTCGAAAAGCGGCCCGAGCGTCCCTATGTGAAGCGGCTCGCACGCCAGCCCGGGCAGAAGGAAGCGCGCTATGCGCAGCTGCTGACGGCTGAACAGTTGCCCGAGGCTGCCGAGGCGGCGGAGGACGGCGATACCGGAGTCACGAGCGACGACATGGCCCGGCTCGGTGAGCTCGAAGTCGAGGTGCGGAGCCTGCGCCGCGAGTTGCAGGCATTGTCGGAACGCGTTGCGGAGCTGCTGGCCGCCCGCTGAGCGGGCTTGTGGATCACAGCCGGCCGGCGAACCAGATTGCCCCGGTCAATGCGGTCCCCAATGAGAGCGCCGGCATGAAGCGGCGCGGGTACATCGGCCAGCGGCTCAGCAGCCACAGGAGCGGCAGCGTCAGCCCGACGATCATCAGTTGCGCGAGCTCGACGCCCAGGTTGAACCCTGCGAGCATCGGCGCGAGACGTGATCCATCCGTCGCGATCTGCTGCAGGGCATTGGCGAAGCCGAAGCCGTGCACGAGGCCAAAGCCGAAGGCCAGCCGCAGGCGCCAGCGGGACGCCGCAGGGAAAAGATTGAGCAGGCCTGCCAGTACGATTGAGCCGGCAATGGCGACCTCGACCGCTTGGGCGGGAATCCGGACCGCGTCTGCGGCTGCGAGACCGAGCGTGAGCGAATGCGCGATCGTGAACGCGGTGACGATCTTCAGGAGGTCCAGCATGACTGCATGACCGCTCTCAGCCGCGGTCCAGCCGGAACGCGATCCGTTCAGGACGCTGGGCAGCAGCAGCAACAACAGAAAAGCGACGTGATCGTATCCGATCAGCACATGCCAGATTCCCTGGCGCAGGAAGCGCTGCAGGGCATCCAGCGCCGAAGACGCATCCGGCTCGGTCCAGCTTGCACTGCCCATCGACAGCGCAGTTTCGAAGCTGCCGTTCGGAGTCCGCAGCTCGACCAGGGTGGAGTAGCCGAGACTGCCGAAAAAAAGGCCGCTCGTCACTTCGACCGGCCCGTCCTCCCGGCATTTGCCCGCAAGCTCAAGCGACACAAATTCCTGCAGCTCCCGCAGCCTGCTGTTTATCGCGCCAGCCGACAGCCGGCAGTCGTCGTCGCCGCGACGGATGCCGAGGCGACTGATCGCAAACTGGGCGATTGCCGCGTGGCGCGCGCCGATTTCGCGCGCGCTCAACTGGCCGTCGCCATCCGCATCGACTTCCAGCGGCAGCTGCAGATCGACGACGGCGATGTCCCAGTGGCCGACGAGATCGGGGCTCCGGCCGCTCGATTCGAGACGCAGGTAGCTCGCGCCACTTGCGTGCGCCTGGGCCGCGCCGGCTGCGAACATGGATGCGAAGATCGCAAGCGATGCGATGCCCGCACGCGTCCCCCGCCTCCAGGATGCCGCTCCGTTCATCGCCGCAACTGCACAGCGGTAGCGGCAACCCGATTCCGGCATGGCTTGCGGTCTGCCACAGCCGCGGCTTGCCTGCCGGGATCGGTCCCGGAGGGCATCTCGAATGTCAACGAGGTCCAGAGACTCTCCCAGTCGGCGTCGACGCCGCTGGACTTCCCGATCATGTGGACCGAGGCGATGCGCCACATTCCGGCGGCGCCGAACCTGAAACGCGCGCGGCCATCGGCATCGGTACGGGCATGCAGCTCGTCAACGTCGGTCCCGGGCCGTGAGGCGATCAGCAGCGCGCCAGCGAGCGGTTTACCCTGGTACAGCAGCAGAAAGGATCGCGGATCATTGGTGGCGCGCGCGCGCAGCAGACCGGGCTCGGCGACCAGCTCGAGGCCGAGGCCCATCGCTCGGTCGACCACGGCATCGGGGGCAGCCCCCATGCGGAGCAATACCTTGGAATGCCGGGAATAAGCTTCACGCACCATCCCGTCACCCGCCTTCTGCGCCCCTTGCAGCGCAATGATGTTTTCGAGGCCCTTCTCTTTCAAATACGCGGCAAACTCGGCGGGCCTCGACTTGGTGAACGCGCGATTGCTGCGATAGGCGATGACGTAACCGCCCGGCGTCGCCAGCCGGACGATCCCCGCGGGGTCGGCGCCGTGCATTCCGACGACCGGCTGCTCCCCGGAAGGCCCGGCCGCGACAAATTTCTCGATACGCTGGCTGTTGCGGGCCATTGACCAGCCCTCCAACCCATTGCCGATGCAGAGCCGCACGGCGACTGGCCCGCCGTGCTCCGGCGCGAAATTCGCCGGTTCCACCCAGAACTCATGCCCGCCCGCAATCATGGGGCCGAGCCCGGCCATCAGGCCGGATAACAACGCGGTCAACCTGGTCCAATGCCTGTTCGTCAGCATATTGGCGAGCCTGAACTTGTCAGTCGGTGAAATTCTTTCGCAGTTCCGGATCCGACCTGAGGAGCGCCTTGAATCCTTCACGATCCACGGGCACGAAGCCTTCGCCCAGATCCGCATTCACCAGATCGACCAGCTGGTCGGCGCTCAGCGATTCCTGCAGCAGACCGCTGGTGTCGAAATCGGGAAAGCCCATGAATCCTGAACTCACGGCGGCTGGCGCCGCGGATCGCCGATCGTCCGGCGTGGCGGCCGCCCCGGCCTTCCTGGCCGCGGCGACCGCCACTTCTTCAGCTGCCGGTCCGTCCGCAGGGTCGTCCCTGTTCATCAGCAACGCCGCCAGCGCAACGACAGTGCACGAGCCGATGATTGCGATGCGCAGCATGCTCAGGACCTGCCCCGCTGAAACCGCGAACGGCCGCGAGCCTCAGGGTGTCGCGTCCTTGCTGTTGTTGATACCCGAATGCGGTGTCGCCAGGTACGGGAAGACCTGGTGATACGGGACGTCGTTGGCCGCGACATTGTCCCCGACCACGGTGATCGTCGAATAGCCCGGTCCGCTTGCGATGGCGGTCAGCGCGATGTCGACCACGTCGTCACCGAAGCGACGGCCATTCGGCCATCCGCTGGAGATACCGTTGGTCGTGTCGCCGCCGATGAAGCCAAGCCTGCTGAAACCGGCCTGGCCCGCGAGCCGCACGGCATCGGTCGTCGTCACGACTTTCAGCACCTCGGGAATGAAGATCTTCTCGAGATCGGTCCGGCCGGTCGCCGCGAAACTCGTGCCATAGACGGCATTGATCAGCGCCGCCAGTTCCGGATCACGTGCGTACCCGGCAAACCGCGCATCCTGGGTGGCCGGCGTGCGGTTGAAGCGGTCCTTGTCCTTGAAAGCCACCAGGCCTTCCGTGAACAGCGGGTTGCCGAGCCGCGATACCTGCGCCCAGCCCCCGGTGTGGATCCGCGAGCCGTCATCCTTCCGTACGGTCACCCGCGGCCGGCTCACGGTTGCGTAGACGCCGACACCGGTCTGCTGGCCGAAAAACACGGTATCGTACTGCGCGGGAATGCCAAGCTGTTCGAGCTCGCTCAACGGGATCTGCATCGCGATCGACAGCACGTTGAAGCCCTTGAAGCCGTCGACGCCGCCGCCATCCTGGCCGAGACCGTCGGAAAGACTGCCATTGTTGTCCAGGATCCGGACATTCAGCAGGTCGAAGATGCCCGGGATGTCGGAATAGAAGCTGTCATCGCGCGGGCCTGCCCAGACCGTCTCACCCGACTTGAGGTCGTATATCGTCGAGCGCGTGTACAGGTCCAGATCGCCCAGGGTGGTCGCGCCCGAGACGGCCCTGCCATCGGCATCGTTGTAGAACGGCGTGACCCGATTGCCGACGTTGGGTGGCGGCAGCGCCAGCTTGTCGCCGATCTTGCTGGCTCCGGCGCCAGAAACTTTTACGACCCGGAGTGTCTGCGTGAAATTCTGGCGCGCGTCTCCTACGCTCATGATCGGACCGACCTCGTCGCCAAGGCCATAGGAGATGATCGTATTCTTGTTCTTGTAGCCGGCATCGACCCGCGAAAACGAGAAGTCATAGCGCAGCTTCGTGACACCGTTGTTCGGGTCGGTGACGTGGATGCTGTAGCGCGCGTCATCGGCGAAGCGCTCGTAAATGGCGCCGTCGCCAGGTTCCGAAAATGGCCGGAAACTCATGCTCACATTCAGCACTTTGATCGACGGGTTGTCGTATTGCGTGCCGATGAACGCGTAGACGTCGGTCAGATTCGCCTGCGGGTCCTGCTTGATCAGCGGCGCGTCGCTGTGATTCGAGGCGAGCAGCGCAGGCGCCACCGCCATGGTCGAGATTGCGCCCAGAGCCGATATCAGGCACTTGCGCAGCGTTTGCCCAGTTTCCATCATTCTGTCTCCTGATTCTGCGGGTAGGTCTCCAGTGCACTTCATGCAGTGCATTGCCTATACGGGAGGCCCTGGAAAACGGATGCAAGAATCGGGGAGACAAAAAAAGAGAGGCCCGCCGAAGCGGGCCTCTCGTCAACGGAGAAAGTGGAGCCTTACCAGCGGCCGCCACCACCACC
>JBAQWM010000195.1:0-7302 GCA_049298915.1 Steroidobacteraceae bacterium
GTGCCCGCCCGGCAGTCCAGCGGCCGTTTCGGGTTCGATGCCGCGGCCATCGTCTTCCACCTCGATGACGATCCGGGAATCCTGCTCGTACGCGCGGATATCGACATGCAACGATTTCGGCGGCTGCATGCCGTGCCGGATCGCATTCTCGATCAGGGGCTGGACGATCAGCGCAGGCACACGCCGTGCGCGCAGATTCTCCGGCACCGAAATGCGGTAGTGGAACCGCGACTTGAACCGCATCTCGCAAACCTTCAGGTAGCGCTCCAGGAAATCGATCTCGTCGCCGAGCGAATGATCGGGTGACTGCCCATTGCGCAGCGCAGCCTGAAGCAACTCGCCAAGCGCGCCGACCGCGTCGAATGCCCGGTCGCGCTGGTCCTTCAGCACCAGATTGGCGATCGCATTCAGGCTGTTCAACAGGAAATGCGGGTTGATCTGGGCCTGCAAGGTCTGGAACCGCGCCTCGTTGAGTTGTGCCTCCAGCCGCGCGCCGCGCAATTCCGCCTGCGCCGCCTCCCATTGCGCCCGCCCGCGCAGCCGGATGCCGAGTACAACGCCGAAGGCCGCCAGGGCGAGCAACAGGATGCTGAAGTTCATGGCCTCGTAAGTGGGCCCAAATGGCGGAGCAATGAACCCCATGAGGCCGGCCGCATCCGGCGTGGCGCCGTCGCGCAGGGCGATACCGAGGTAGCAGAACACCGTCGACGCCGCGATCCCGATCCCACCCCAGGCGGCCAGCAGCGTGACGCCCAGCGCGCGGCGCGGCCCGGCGACGACCTCATAGAGGGCGCGATAGATCATCGGGCTCACCAGCGTCCACGCCAGGAAATGTGGAATCGTTGCGTACAGCCCGCGCGCCACGCTCGAGTCCAGGCCCTGCGCCGTGTTGCTGACCGTGACGCCGAACGCGATCAGGAACCCGATCGCGCTCCAGGCGCCGAACAGCGGCAACCAGCGCCAGTACTCGCCTGCGATCAGGCGCTCAACGACCGGCGCGGCGGAATGCGTGATCGGCGGCGTGCGCAGCACCGCGGCTGGTGGCCTCGCGCCAGCATGCGGCAGCTCGCGCCCGAACAGCGTGGCGGCTGTGCGTGCCATCGCTCAGTTGCTCCGGCTGCTGATGCCGTTCAGCAGTTTCTGCAGCATCTCGCGCCGCGCGCGGCCCATCGGCAACGCCAACCCGTCGTTCAGATGCACGTTGTAACGGCCGTCGCCGTAGCTGCGGACCTCCGACACGTGTGCCGCATTGACGATGGCGGAGCGATGGATGCGGAAGAAGCGTCTCGGGTCGAGTTCGCATTCCAGCGACGCCAGCGTGCGCGACAGCAGATACTCGCCGCTCTTGGTATGCACCCGGCTGTACTGGCTCGCTCCCTGGATCCAGGCAATGTCATTCACCTCGAGGGAGACGAGCCGGCGCCGCACGCGAATCGTCAGGTGATCCGAATATTTCGCAGAATGCCCATTGGTCGCTTTCGCCCCGTTCATCGCATTGGCCGCGCCGGCGATCTGCGCCGCGAGCTCGGCCATCCGGTGCTCGGCGATGCGCAGCCGGGCGCGCTGCACGCTGGCAGCAAAGCGCTGGCGCTGGATCGGCTTGACCAGGTAGTCCACTGCATCCAGCTCGAATGCCGGCAGCGTGTACTCCGGGTAGGCGGTCACGAAGATGACGTACGGTGCCGGCCCCTTGATGTCGCGCAGCACGTCGATGCCGCTGCCGCCCGGAATTTCGATGTCCATGAACACCAGGTCCGGCTTCTTCTCCGCAATGAGGCGCGCGGCTTCCGGCGCGGTTGCCGCCTCCCCCGCTATCTCGATGCCTTCTTCCGGTTCGAGCAGCGACTGGAGAACGGATCGGCCGTGCTCCTCATCGTCGACAATGAGGGCCCGCACTGACGCCTGGGCATTCTGTACCGCCATGCTTCCATCTCCCGCAATGGCCGTTGGCATTCTACAACATGCGACCTCGGTTGAACGCGGCTAGTTCGCCGCCGCTTGCCAACCGCGGTATTTGTTTGTAACAAAACGAGGGCACAGGATCGCGGATTTCGTGGATTTCGGCTGCACATTCAAGCCGGTATTCCGTCGCGCGCGGCGAACTGTGTTTGCCAACGGCTGGCAGCAGCGAGTCGGGGTACCGTGTCATCTCGGCCTGCCGACTTTTTTTTGTTCGCATGATGCGACCCGAAACCTGAAGAAATTCCTGAGTGAGTCGTACTGACTCAACTCACATCTGTTGTTTCCCCCATACATTTGCACAGGACTTGCGAACGGACTTGTTGCTTAGAGGACATCCGTCTTGACTTGGCAGCGTCCACCGCGGCGACCTTCGGGTTCGCATCGGTGCAATACCAAGGGAACGAATACGGAGGTCCATGACCATGAGTCGCAGCAATAGCCGTCCGCTGGCCGGTGCCATCCACCGCCTGCTGACGGGTTCATTGACGGCCGGCGCATCGATGCTGGTCGCGAGCGCCCCTGCCTGGGGGCAGACAGAAATGGGCGAGATCGTCGTCACCGGCACGCGCATCACGATGCCGGGCGTCGTCTCGTCGAGCCCGATCTACTCGGTCACAGCCGCCGAGATCGCTCTCCAGCAGCAGCCGGAGGTCGAGAAGATCGTCAGGATCCTGCCGATCACGGTTCCCGGTGACGGCCAGAACGTCAACAACGGCACCGGCGGCGCATCGACCGTCAACCTGCGTGGTCTCGGTGCGCAGCGCAACCTGATCATGATCGACGGCAAACGCCTGGTGCCCTACGACTACAACGGCCAGGTCGACACGTCGATGATTCCGACGGCGCTGATCGAGCGCCTCGACATCGTCACGGGCGGCGCATCCGCCGTGTACGGTTCCGACGCCATTTCAGGCGCGCTGAACTTCATCACCAAGCGCGACTTCGAAGGCGTCGAGATCGAGTCGAATTTTTCGCAGACCGGCGAGAAGGACGGCGACATCAAGTCCGTGAGTGCGACGGTCGGCGGCAACTTCGTCGACGGACGCGGCAACATGGTCATCAGCATGAACTGGGCGGAGCGCACCGGCGTGCTGTATGGCGCGAGGCCGCTCGGGCAGCTCGGCATCGATACCGCATCCGGCGCCGGCTACCAGGAGTTCCTGGACGGACTCGGCCCTACTCCGCCCTCGGATCCGCAGTGCACTGGCCCCGGATCGGTCGCAACAGGCGGCTCAACCACGACCTTGCCGACGCGCGTCTCTATCGCCGGTGGTCCGGGCCTCGGGCAGTTCCGCAACGACGGGACGCTGGCTGGAAACTGCAGCGTCTTCAACTTCAATCCATTCAACTACTACCAGACACCACAGACCCGGTACGGCGGCGCCGTGGTCGGCCACCTGGAGCTTTCGGAACACGCCGAGGCCTATACGCGGCTGAACTACGGCAATACCTCGGTTAACCAGCAGGTAGCACCTTCCGGGGTGTTCGGCACGCCATTCTGGACGCCGCTGGCGAATCCGCTTATCGGTTCCGATGCGCTGACCGACATCCTGGCAATGGCCAACGCCGGCGTGGGAGCAGGCACGGTCCTGACGGGAGGCGGGTTCCCGAACTGGCGTGATATCAACAACAACGGCGTCGTGGACGCGGCCGATGAACTCAACATCGTCTATCGTCGCCGCACGGTCGAGTTCGGCGCGCGCTCGTCGAGCTACAACAACGAGAATTTCCAGTTCCTGCTGGGCAGCCGCGGCCGGCTCGCCGGCGACTGGGATTACGACGTCGCCGGATCCTACGGCGAAACGCACCAGGTGGAGGTTCGTGCGGGCTACACGAACCTGACCAACATCGGCAATGCGCTTCGCACGGCGGATGGCGTCACCTGTCTGAATGGCGATCCCACCTGCGTGCCGATCAACCTGTTTGGCGGCTTCGGGGCAATTACGCCGCAGATGGCGGCCTACTCGAGCGCCACGGCGACCCTATACAAGGAGTACGAGCAGGTCATCGTGACCGGCTCGGTCACGGGCCCGGTGAACGGGGTCCAGCTGCCCTGGGCCGACAGTCCACTGGCCCTCAGCTTCGGCGCTGAATATCGCGACGAGTCCGCTACGACGATTCCGGACGAGTGCCTCAAGCTCGCTCCCTCGAGCTGCCTTGGTGGCGCCGGCGGCAACGTGCTGCCGATCAGCGGCGGATACCGCGTCAACGAGTTGTTCGGCGAGGCGCTCGTGCCGATCGCCAGCGACAAGCCGGGTATCGTCGGGCTCGATCTCGAGCTCGGCTATCGCTGGTCCGATTACAATCTGACGGGAAGCGACGGCACCTGGAAGGCCGGCCTCAACTGGCGTCCGGTGGACCAGTTGCTGGTGCGCGTGATGCAGCAGAAAGCGGCCCGTGCGCCAAACGTGGGTGAGCTTGCATCGCCGACGGTCACGGGACTCGACAACGCCCAGATGGACCCCTGCTCGATCGCGAACGCGGGCAACATCGATGCGACCCTGCAGGCGCTTTGCATCTCGACCGGCATGACAGCCGCGCAGGTCGGCACGGTCGAGGACATCGTGTCGGGCCAGGTCAACACGATCGAGGGCACGGACGTGAACGTTCTGCCGTCACCAGAGTCCGCGGACACGTTTACCGCGGGCCTGGTCTGGACGCCGAATTTCGGCGGGCGGGTCAACAGCGCCACGTTTTCGATCGACTACTACAAGATCGATATCGAGGACTGGATCGGCGAGTTTACTGCGCAGGAAGTGCTGGATGGCTGCTACACGCTCGGATTCACAGCCGAATGCGCCAAGATCCAGCGCATCGGCGGCGGCCTGACGATCGACGGTTCCGGCGTCGAACTGTTCACGACGAACCTGAATTTCCTCAATGCCGAGGGCATCGAGGTCGGGTTCGCCCTGGGCTTCGACATCGGCCGCTTCGGCACGCTGTCGTTCAATGGGCAGATCAACCACTATCTGTCACAGGAATCGCAGAGCGCAGACACGGCGCCGGTCATCGAGTGCGCGGGCTTCTACGGCACGAGCTGTGGACTGCCGATCTCGGAGGATCGCTGGGTGCAACGCACGACATGGGATTACAACGATTTCACGGCATCCATGTTGTGGCGTCATCTCAGCTCGACGAAGGTCGAGGCGGTCGAAGCGTCCGGTACGTTCGAAGCATTCCGGTCGATTCCGTCGTATGACTACCTCGACCTGTACTTCGGCTACCGGCTCTGGGACAAGGCGCAGGTCAGCTTGTCCGTGGTCAACGTGTTCGAGGAGCACCCGCCGATCGTCGGCAACGAGTCCGGTTCGACCACGTTCAATTCGGGCAATACCTATCCGTCCAACTACGACACGCTTGGGCGGGTGTACACGGTCGGCCTGAATGTGAAGTTCTGAAGTCGATTCGTCGACAACCTGGACGGCGGGCTTCGGCCCGCCGTCCCTTTCAGGTTCCCGGCAGCCGTGGATGCTTCGATGACTGTGGCAACGCCCCGAATGACAGGCTCGGTCAACCAGCTTGCATTGTCCGCCGGTCGTCTGGCTGACGCCGGACACTGGGACGAGGCGGAACAGATCTGGCTTGAAATCCGGCGCCGCGAGCCGGCGAACTCCAAGGCACTGTTCAGCCTGGCGGTTCACGCCCTCAAGCGCGGTGAGGCACAGCGTGCCCGCGAGCTGTTGCAGGCTGCACGGCAGGCGGCTCCCTGCGATCGCCTGGTGCTGATGACGCTATGCGCCGCCTGCCGCCATCAAGGCGATCCCGCTGGCGAGCGCGAAGCGATCGACGCCGCGCTCGCTCTCGATCCGTATTTCCTGCCGGCGATGCTGGCGAAGGCAGGGTGGCTCGAGCGCCGCGGAGACACCCGTGCGGCCGCTGATTTCTATGCCAACTGCCTCAAGGTCGCGCCACCGGAGCCACAGTGGCCGGGGCCGCTGCGCACGCAGCTGCAGCATGCAACGCGGACCGTTGCGGAACACATCGAACAGTACGACGCATACCTTCGAAGCCAGCTCGGTGAAGCCATTGCAGCGCTGCCAAACGCCCTGACCGGGCGCTGGCAGGAGGCCGCTTCAATCCTCGCCGGTCGATCACGGCCCTATCACTCGATCAGCAACCAGCTGCACATCCCGCGACTTCCCGCTGTCCCGTTTTACGAGCGCCGGCTGTTCGACTGGGTCTGCCAACTGGAGTCCAGGACCGATGCGATCCGCGAGGAACTGGTCGCGGCAATGCAGGATGTCGGCGGCCGCTTTTGTCCGTACATCTCCTATCAACCCGGCCAGCCGGTCAATCAATGGCAGGAGCTCAATCACTCCGACCGCTGGAGCACGCTGCACCTCTGGCGCAGCGGACTGCGCGTTGCTGAGAACCTCGATCGTTGCCCGCAAACCGCCCGGGCGCTGGCCGAGATCCCATTGGCGGAGATCGATGGGCTCTGCCCGAATGCCATGTATTCCGTGCTTGCGCCGCATACGCGCATCCCGCCCCATCACGGCGAGACCAATGCCCGCCTGGTCGCGCATCTGCCCTTGATCGTGCCGCCCGGCTGCCGGTATCGCGTCGGATTCGAGGAGCGCGAATGGAGAGTCGGTGAGGTGCTGGTCTTCGACGACACCCTCGAGCATGAAGCACGCAATGATGGCGACGAGGCGCGCATCGTGATGATCTTTGACATCTGGAATCCGCTGCTCGAGCCGGCGGAACGCGAGCTCGTGAAGTCCATGGCTGCAGCGGCAAAGGCTTGTGCGGGCCCCGGCGCAGAACCGGGCCGCTGACGCGCGGCGAACTACTGCGTTCGCGTCACCCGCGTCGAGCGATTGGAGGGCGTCGACAGCAGATACGTGCCCAGGGCCGCCCGCTTGATCCGGATCGGCTCGCCCGCGGCAACGCGAAAAAAAGGATCGAGGCTGCTTTCGACCCAGATCTGTCCATTGTCGAGGGTCATCACATGCGCGCCATTCGGCCGCCTCGAAACCTCGATGATCGTCGCCTCGAGCGCTGCCGACCGTTGCGTATCGTCGCGAAGCGCGGCGCGCTCCTCCCGCTCACGCACGTCTTCGTACCCGAACTTTCCGGACGCCGGATCCTGCACATGAGCGCGCGCGGCACGATCGTAACAAGCCAGTCTCCCGGCATCGTCCGGTTCCCGCAGGCAGATGGAGACTGCGCTAACCAGGTCGTCGGCGTCGCCGCCATTTGCGAGCTGCGGCAGCAATGGAGCGAACGCAATCAACGCAAGCGACAGATGCCTCATGCGCATGAATCTAGCACCCAGGCATTGCGCAGCGACCGCTGCAGGCAAGGTCGGTGAACAGCAGCGACGCACGCCAGGCGGGC
>JBAQWM010000196.1:0-2699 GCA_049298915.1 Steroidobacteraceae bacterium
GCTGCAGGATGACGCATCACTTCCGATCCAGCAGATCGCTGACCAGATCGGGCTTTCGGTCAACCCCTGCTGGCGGCGCATCCGGCGTATGGAAGCCAAGGGCATCATTCGCGGCCGGGTGGCGCTCGTGGACCCCGAGATGGTCGGCCTTGCGCTCACCATCTTCGTGCGGGTCAAGACCCGCGAGCACAGCGCCGCCTGGGCAAGGAAACTCGCCGAAGTGATTGCGTCGATGGACGAAATCTCCGAATGTCACCGCATCGGCGGCGATGTGGACTACCTGCTCAAAGTGACCGTGCCGGATATCGCGGGCTATGACCGCGTCTACAAGGAATTGATTGCGCGTGTGCCGAATCTGACCGACGTCAGCGCGCTGTTCTCGATGGAGCGGCTGAAAAGCTCAACCCGGTTGTCGATACCCGGATGAGCCTGATCGTCCAGAAATACGGCGGCAGCTCGGTGAGTTCCGTCGCGCGCATTCACGCGGTCGCCGGACAGATCGCAGCGCTCGCCGGTCAAGGACACCAGGTCGCGGTCGTGGTTTCTGCCATGGGGGATACTACCGACCGGCTGGTCGAGCTGGCGCGCGAAGTGGCGCCCGAACCGGATCCCCGCGAACTCGATGCGCTGCTTGCGACCGGCGAGATGATTTCGACGGCGCTCCTCGCGATGGCGCTGCAGGACCTGGGACTCAAGGCACGTTCCTGGAACGCCATGCAGCTTCCCATCGAAACCACGTCCCACGCAGGGCGCGCCCGCATCGCGCGCATCGAAACGGGCGCGCTGCGCCATGACCTGCGATCCGGCATCGTTCCGGTCGTCGCGGGTTTCCAGGGCCGTGCCGAGAATGGCGACTTCACTACCATCGGGCGCGGCGGCTCGGACACGACCGCGGTGGCAATCGCCGTCGTGCTCGAGGCCGACGAGTGCCAGGTCCTGACCGACGTGGACGGCGTCTACACCACCGACCCGCGCATGGTGCCCGAGGCACGGCGGCTGTCCCGCATCAATTTTGAGGAAATGCTCGAACTCGCGGGGCAGGGTTCGCGCGTCCTGCACCCGCGATGCGTCGAATTCGCGGCGCGCTACGGCATGAAGTTGCGCGTACTCTCCAGTTTCGAGGCCGGGCCAGGTACGCTCATCTGCCAGGAGGATCCTGAAGTGGAAGCTCCCGTCGTCTCCGGAATCGCTTTCAACCGCGATGAAGCCGCGATCACCGTGGCGGGCGTACCGCACCGTCCCGGTGTCGCGCACGCCATCCTGGATCCGATTTCCCGGGCCGCGATCGACGTGGACATGATCGTGGTGAATGCGCCGCGCGAGGAAAGGGTGGACTTCAGCTACACCGTGCACCGTGACGATTACAAGAAGGCACTCGAACTGTCGCGCAAGGCAAGCGCGGAATTCGCAGGAGCGAGCGTTGCCGGCGATGACCGCGTCGCCAAACTTTCGGTGGTCGGATCCGGCATGCGCGCTCAGGCTGGCATCGCGACCCGGCTGTTCGAGACCCTGGCGAGTGAGTCGATCAATGTGCGGCTGGTCTCCACCTCCGAAATCAAGATCAGCGTACTGGTTGCGGAAAAAGACCTGGAACGCGCGGTGCGGGCCCTGCATCGCGCCTATGGGCTCGAGCGCGAGTCAACTGCTTGATTTAACATAAGATAACTCCACCGGCGGGCCGTGTTATCATTTTTGCGATTGGGGGGTCCGCAAGGACACCGGGGGACAAAAAAACATGCTCATACTCACCCGCCGCGTGGGAGAGGCACTGATGATCGGTGACAACGTCACCGTCACCGTGCTCGGCATCAAGGGCAATCAGGTGCGGATCGGCGTGCTGGCGCCCAGAGAAGTCGGCGTTCACCGCGAGGAAATCTACGAGCGCATCCGCCACGAACGGGAAGACGAACCCGCCGCGGACGCGCCAGCTGTCGCAACCGCCTGATTCCTGCGCGGTATCCGACCTTTACCGGGTACACGCCCGGCCAGTATGATTTGCGCCCCTTCCGGGTGGGAGGGCGAACACCGGAGAGATGGCCGAGTGGTCGAAGGCGCGCCCCTGCTAAGGGCGTATGGGTCAAAAGCTCATCGAGGGTTCGAATCCCTCTCTCTCCGCCAATTTTTTCCCTGAAACTTAGGCTGGACTTGAGCGCCAGATTCATGCAATTGCGCGGGACGGACGTATCGCATCGGTATTGATTCCGAGCGCCAATACAAGAAGCAATTCAAGTCAACCAACTTCACCAAGCATTGGCCGGCCCTCAAATCGCCAGGCAGGTCAGCAGCTACTTATCCGAGCACGACCTCGACGCGGTGTTCCGAACCGTCGTCGCACAACGGAATGAGCATTTCTCTTGCGATCGGGCGTCCGTCCAGGCTGATCCTCGATACCCCACGGGAAACTCCGTCTGGATTCTCGACCGTGATCCGGTAGAGCGTGCCGCCATGACGGTACCTGATCTCGTAATGCTTCCACTCCGGAGGAATGCAGGGATCGATGGAGAGGGTGGCGCCTTTCTTGCGGAATCCAAGTATTGATTCCAGGCCCGCACGATAAAGCCAGCCCGCAGCTCCGGTGTACCATGTCCACCCACCCCGGCCTACATGCGGATGTTCGGAATAGACATCGGCAGCGACGGCGTACGGCTCCACTTTGTAGCGGTGGATATTTGCGCGACGACTCGCATGATGAATGGGAC
>JBAQWM010000197.1:0-8073 GCA_049298915.1 Steroidobacteraceae bacterium
GCATCCGCCTGGAGGTCATCTCGATGAGGTCCTGGGGCGCCGGTCCGGGCACGACGTCGGCCGCCGCACCTGCCCCCCCCAGCAGCAGCAACGGGAACAGCAGCCCGCCAGCTGAAACGAGTCGTCCTGTCATGTGGTCATTGCCTCCTATGGCTGATCGTCATGTTCCTCAGCAGCCTTCGAGAACAGGAACTTGCTGATCAGGTTTTCGAGCACGATTGCCGACTGCGTGAATTGCATTCGATCGCCTTCGCCGAGGAAGGCTTCCGAACCTCCGGGCGCAATTCCAATGTATTGTCCGCCCAGCAGACCCGCGGTGTAGATGCCGGCATCGCTGTCGTCAGGTATCTGGTTGAAGCGGCGGTCGATACGCATCGTGACCTGCGCCTTGTACTCGGAGAAGTCGTATTCGATGCGCTGGACATGGCCGATCGTCACGCCGGACATCGACACCGGCGCGCCGGGTTTCAACCCTCCCACCTGCTCGAATGACGCGACCACGAGATAGCCCCCGTCGCCGAAGCCGAATTGCCGATTCGTGATCTGCGTTACCAGGAAAAACAATGCCGAGAAACCGAGCAGCACGAACAGCCCGGTTCCCAGCTCAATGGCGCGCGTCTGGCGCATGTCGTCGCTCCTTTAAAGCATTGCGGCCGTCAGCAGGTAGTCCAGCAGCAGCACGATGACCGAGGAAATGACCACGGTGCGGGTCGTCGCCCTGCCGACGCCTTCCGCCGTCGACACCGAATGATAGCCTTCGTAGACCGCGATCAGGCTGCAGGCCACGCCGAATACGCAGCTTTTGATCACCCCTTCCATGACATCGCCGAGTTCGACCGTGGAGCGCAACTGCGACCAGAACTGGCCGCTGTCAACGCCCATCAACTGCACACCGACGAGTTGCGCACCGTATATTCCGATCAGGCTGAATATCGCGGCCAGCAATGGCATCGACAGGACGCCGCCGAGGAAGCGGGGGACCACCACCCTCCGCACCGGATCGACCGCCATCATCTCCATTGCCGCGAGCTGGTCGGTCGCCCGCATCAGGCCGAGTTCCGAAGCCAGTGCAGTTCCGGCGCGACCGGCAAACAGGAGCGCCGTGACGACCGGGCCGAGTTCCTTCAGCAGTCCGAGCGCGGCGGCCGAACCGAGCGATTCTTCCGAACCGAAGCGCTGCAGCAGATCGAAGCCCTGCAGACCGAGCACC
Organism: Steroidobacteraceae bacterium; assembly: GCA_049298915.1. GTDB lineage: Bacteria > Pseudomonadota > Gammaproteobacteria > Steroidobacterales > Steroidobacteraceae > SCUD01. Next base: position 1,211 of record JBAQWM010000197.1, read on the forward strand.
ATTCCGACAAACAGGCCGGACAGCATGATGATCACGAGCGACAGCGCCCCGGCATTGTGCACCTGCTCGATCACCAGGCCGAAGCGCAGCAGCGCGCGCGGCACCTCTTTCAGCAGCCGTAGCAGGAATATGGCGTAGGCGCCCAGAGCCTCCAGTGCGGTCTGGAGACTCTGCAGGATTTCGCGGGTCAATGAAGACAGCATTCAGCGCAGCTGCCGCAGCTGCTCGACGTAATCGGGCGCCGGATAGTGGAATGGCACCGGCCCATCCGGCAGCCCATGCATGAACTGGCGGACCTCCTCGCGCGTATCGGTCGCGAGCGCGTCGGGCGATCCATGGGCGATGACTCCACCTCCCGACAGCAGCCAGCAGGAATCGGCTATCGCGTACAGCTGGTGGATATCGTGCGAAACGACAATGCTGGTGAGTCCCAGTGTCTCATTCAGCCGCCTGATCAGTCGCTGCACGACACCGAGCGAGATCGGATCCAGGCCGACAAATGGCTCGTCATAGATCAGGAGCTGCGGGTCCATCACGATCGCGCGGGCGATGGCGACCCGCCGCGCCATGCCACCCGACAACTCCGCGGGCATCAGGCGGCAGGCTCCCCGAAGTCCGACCGCCTGCAGTTTGCCGAGTACGACGTGGCGCAGCAGACGCTCCGGCAGGCGCGTATGCTCGCGCAGCGGAAACGCGACATTCTCATAGACGTCGAGGTCGGTCAGCAGCGCGCCATTCTGGAACAGCATGCCCATGCGCCGCCGCATCCGGAATACCCCGGCGCGCGACAGCCCTGCGATGTCCTGCCCTTCGACCTCGACCACGCCGCGATCCGCCTGCAGCTGCCCGGTGATCAGGCGCAGCAGCGTGGTCTTGCCGGTGCCGCTCGGTCCCATGATGGCCGCGACCGAGCCGCGCGCGATGGCGAAATCGATGCCGCTGAAGACTGTGCGCTGCCCGAATGAATAGTGCAGGCCCTGCACGCGTACGATTGCTTCCCGCCCCGGAGCGGTTCGATCGCGACCATGCTCGACGGACACGTGCCGTTACCGCAGCCTCAGGCCGCGGCCTGTTCCATGTTGGCCTCGTAGCTGCCGTTGCGCGCGAGTCCGCACAGCCGTGCGCGGCGCAGGAATGTCTTTTGCGCGGCAGCGACCCTGGAAGTCTCGCCCCGCCAGGCGTCCAGCGTGCTCTGCTGCAATGCGCGGCCATAGCTGAAGGAAAGCTGCCACGGCATGGCGCCGGCGCGGTTCATCAGTGACAGGTGCAGCGTCGCCTCCTCCTCGCTCTGCCCGCCGGACAGGAATGCTATGCCGGGCACCGCCGCCGGCACCCTGCGGCGGAGGCAGCGCAGCGTGGCATCGACGACCAGCTGCGGCGTGGCCCGCTGCCTGTTCTTCTTGCCGGCGATGACCATGTTCGGTTTCAGCACGATGCCCTCGAGATGCACGCGATGGCTGAAAAGCGCATCGAAAACCGCGATCAGTACCTGGTCGGTAACTTCCTCGCAGCGCTCGATTCCGTGCTCGCCATCCATCAGCACTTCCGGCTCGACGATCGGCACGATTGCGGCTTCCTGGCAGAGCGCGGCGTAGCGCGCCAGCGCATGGGCATTCGCCTCGATCGCGAATCTGCTCGGAATCCCGGCCCCGATGTCGATGACTGCCCGCCATTTCGCGAATCGCGCCCCGCTACCGCGGTATTCCGCGAGACGCTCGCGCAGCCCGTCGAGCCCCTCGGTAATCGTTTCCCCCGGAAATCCGGCCAGCGCCTTCGCCCCGGCATCTACCTTGATGCCCGGCAGGATGCCGCGCGCCAGCAGCAGTTCCGGGAATGGCCTGCCATCCGAGGCCTGCTGCCGGAGCGTCTCGTCATAGAGGATTGCGCCTGAAATGTACTTCTCGACGCCTGGCGTCGTGAACAGCAGTTCGCGGTAGGCGCGTCTTGATTCGAATGTCGATTCGACTCCGATCTTGTCAAACCGCTTCTTGATCGTGCCGGACGATTCATCCGCCGCCAGGATGCCCTTGCCAGGCGCAATCATCGCAGCCGCATTGGTTTCGATTACCGCTTTATCCATGAATCCGGGTCCTTTGTCAGGGCGGGCTAAAGGATAACAGAGCCCCACGGGCCACTATCCACGGCGCCATAATAGTACTAAAATCGTACTGTATGTTCGCAGGCCCTGGAGCAAGTCCATGATGCGCATCAGCCGACTCACCGATTACGCGACCGTCATCCTGGCCAGACTCGGTGGCGGCAGCCTCGCCAGTGCCGCGGATATCGCGGAGCGCACCCGCATCGGACTGCCGACGGTCAGCAAGCTGCTGAAGGAACTTCAGCACGCTGGCCTCGTGAATTCGGTGCGCGGCGCGCGGGGCGGCTACCAGCTGGCGCGCCCCGCCGCCGCGATCAGCGCCGCGGAAATCATCGACGCCGTCGAAGGTCCCGTTTCACTGACCGAATGCTCGAATGGCAGCGGCCTGTGCGGGATCGAGACGACCTGCACGGTCGGCCACGGCTGGCAGGGCGTCAGCCAGGCGATCCGCCGGGCCCTGGACGCGATCAGCCTGACCGACCTCGTCAGCCACGAAGGCGAGTTCGCGACGCCGGATCTGCGCAAGTCCGGGGCGCGCGGAGAATGGCGTCCGCTGGTCCGAGGCTGAGGCGAACAGGCATCCCATGAGTGGCAACCAAGAGCAGCTGAAATCTCTGGTCGGCCGCAAGTACCGGCACGGCTTTGTCACCGACATCGCGAGCGACACGGTGGCGCCCGGCCTCAGCGAAGACGTGATCCGGCTGATTTCGGCCAAGAAAGGCGAGCCCGCGTTCATGCTCGAATGGCGGCTGAAGGCCTACCGGCGCTGGCTGCGGATGACCGAGCCGACCTGGGCGCATGTGCATTACCCGCAGATCGACTTCCAGCAGATTTCCTATTTTTCGGCGCCGAAAAAGCGGACCGACGGGCCGAAGTCGCTGGACGAAGTGGACCCCAAGCTGCTCGAAACCTATGACAAGCTCGGCATACCGCTGCACGAGCGCGCGCGACTCGCAGGCGTCGCGGTAGACGCCGTCTTCGACAGCGTCTCGGTCGCGACTACATTCAAGGAGCGCCTGGCCGAGGCCGGCGTCGTGTTCTGCTCGTTCTCCGACGCGGTCAGGAACCACCCGGCCCTGATCGAGCGTTTCCTCGGCACCGTGGTGCCGATCAACGACAACTACTACGCGACGCTCAATTCGGCCGTTTTCACTGACGGTTCATTCGTCTACGTCCCGAAGGGTGTGCGCTGCCCGATGGAGCTGTCTACCTATTTCCGCATCAATGCTTCGAAGACCGGCCAGTTCGAGCGCACGCTGATCATCGCGGACGAGGGCGCGCAGGTGAGTTACCTGGAGGGCTGCACGGCGCCGATGCGCGACGAGAACCAGCTGCACGCGGCGGTCGTCGAGCTGGTCGCGCTCGACGACGCGCAGATCAAGTATTCGACGGTGCAGAACTGGTATCCCGGTGACGAGAATGGCGTCGGCGGAATCTACAATTTCGTGACCAAGCGCGGCGACTGTCGCGGGCGCAATTCGAGGATTTCATGGACCCAGGTCGAGACCGGCTCGGCGATCACCTGGAAATATCCGAGCTGCATCCTGCGCGGCGACGGATCCGTGGGTGAGTTCTACTCGGTCGCGCTCGCCAACCACTACCAGCAGGCCGATACCGGCACCAAGATGATCCACATGGGCCGCAATACGCGGTCGACAATCGTGTCAAAGGGCATATCCGCCGGTCATGGGCAGAATGCGTATCGCGGCCTGGTGAAGATCCTGCCGGGCGCCGAGGGCGCGCGCAACTACACGCAATGCGACTCGCTGCTGATGGGCGCGAGCTGCGGCGCCCACACATTTCCCTATATCGAGGTCAGGAACCCGACTGCGGTCGTCGAGCATGAGGCTTCGACCTCGAAAATTTCGGATGATCAGCTGTTCTACTGCCTGCAGCGCGGCATCGCACCCGAGGATGCCGTCAACATGATCGTCAATGGTTTCTGCAAGCAGGTCTTCAAGGAGCTGCCGATGGAGTTCGCCGTGGAGGCACAGAATCTGCTGGCGGTCAGTCTCGAAGGAGCGGTCGGATGACCATTCTCAGTGTGCGCGAACTGCAGGTGCGCGCCGGCGAGCGCAGGATCCTCGACGGCGTGTCGCTGGAAGTGCGTGCCGGCGAAGTGCACGCGATCATGGGACCGAACGGATCCGGCAAGAGTACGCTGACCGGCGTGCTGGCTGGCCGGCCGGGTCTCGAGGTGATTTCGGGCTCAGCGACCTATCTCGGGCAGGACCTGCTGGCGATGCCGGCCGAGGAGCGCGCCCGTGCGGGGCTGTTCCTGGCATTCCAGTACCCGGTCGAGATTCCGGGCGTCAACAACATCTACCTGCTGAAGGCCTCGCTGAATGCACTGCGCAGGCATCGCGGCGAGCCGGAGCTCGACGCCTTCGAATTCCTGAATCTGGTGCGCGCAAAGATCCGCCGGATGAAGATGGACGAGAGTCTCCTGAATCGCGGTGTCAACGAAGGATTTTCAGGCGGCGAGAAGAAGCGCAACGAGATCCTGCAGATGAGTCTGCTGGAACCGACGCTGGCGCTGCTGGACGAGACGGATTCGGGACTCGACATCGATGCGCTGAAGGTGGTCGCGGACGGCGTGAATGCGCTGCGCTCGCCCGAGCGCGCCATCGTGATCGTCACGCACTACCAGCGCCTGCTCGACCTCGTGGTGCCGGACCAGGTCCACGTGCTGGCCGCCGGGCGCATCGTCAGGAGCGGAGACCGCGAACTCGCGCTCGAACTCGAGCGCCGCGGTTACGACTGGCTCCGCGACGGGACGGCGGCCGCATGAACCCGGAAACGGCGCTGCAGCGCATCGCCGCGAGTCATGCGGGCCAGGCATCGCGCATGGCGGGCGGGGCCGCCTGGGCCAGGCGCCGCCAGCACGCGCTGGCAAGGGTGCTGGAACGCGGCCTGCCGGACCGCCGTGACGAGAACTGGAAGTACCTGGATCATGCCAGGATAGCTGAGCGCGCATTCGAACCGGTCCCGCGCGCCCGGCTCGCTGCGGACCAGCTTGCGCCATGGCTGCTGCCACTGACCGCCGCACACCGCCTGGTGCTGCTGGACGGCCACTACGCGCCGCTGCTGTCAGGAACGACGAGCCAGCAGGGTGTCACGGTCAGCGATCTGGCGACCTTGCTGGCGGCCGATCCAGCCGCGGCAATGCAGCTGTTGCGCGAACCCGGAGACGAGCCTGACGACCGCTATGCGCTCCTCGCTGACGCCTTCGTCAGCGGTGGTGCCGTCATCCAGGTCGACGCCGGCGCGGCGCCCGCGCAGCCCCTGTACCTGCTGCACGTTTCATCGGGGACGGCGCCTGGCGCAAGTCACGCGCGCATCGTCATCGAGGTCGGAGCCGGCGCCAGGCTCTGCCTGGTAGAGCATTTCGTGGCGCTTGGCGAGAGCCCCGGATTCTCGAATCTGGCGGCCGAGCTGCGCGTCGGCGCGGCTGCGACGGTAGAGCACCTGCGCCTGCACCAGGCGGGCGCGCAGACCGCGCAGCTGGAGACATTGCTGGTCGATCTGGAAGCAGACAGCAAGTACAGCCAGCATCTGCTGGCGCTGGGTGGCCGCCTGCTGAGATCGAATCTGCGGGTCGCGCTCGGCGGCAGCCGCTCACAATGCCGGCTGGTGGGGCTTTTCATGGTGGACGGCGAGCGTCAGGCGGACCTGTACACGCGCGTCGAGCATCATGGCCCGGCGACGCGGACGGACCAGAATTTCCGCGGCATCGCATCCGAGCGCGGCCGCGGTGCATTCAATGGCCGGATAGTGGTGCACGCCGCGGCGCGCGGCGCGGACGCCAGCCAGTCCAGCCGCAATCTGCTGCTGACACCGCTCGCGGAAATCAATTCCCGGCCGCAGCTCGAGATCCACACCGACGACGTCAAGTGCCGGCACGGCGCGACCGTCGGCACGCTCGATCCCGCGCAAATGTTCTACCTGCTGGCCCGCGGTCTCGACCCGGCCACCGCACAGAGCCTGCTGACATTCGCATTCTGCGAGGACGTCATTGCCACGATTCCGCTGCCCGAATTGCGGCGCAGCATCGAGGAACTGGTGGTCGGCCGGCTGCCGGACCGCGATGTGATACGGAGCTTCCTCTGATGGCGGCTCGGCCCGATATTGCCGGGACACTGGACGTGCTGCGGCTGCGCGGGGACTTCCCGGTGCTGGCGCGCATGGTGAATGGCCGCCGGCTTGCATATCTCGACAATGCGGCATCCGCGCATCAGCCTGCCGCCGTCATCGACGCGGTGGCCGGCTGCGCGCGGACCCATCACGCCAATGTTCACCGCGGCGTTCATACGCTGTCGCAGGAAGCGACCGCGCTGTTCGAGGCGGCGCGCGAAAAGGCACGGAATTTCATCAACGCCGCATCAACCGCCGAAATCGTGTTCGTGCGCGGGACCACCGAGGCCATCAATCTGGTGGCGCAGGCGCACGGACGGCCGCGGCTGCAGGCGGGCGACGAGATCCTCATTTCCTGGCTTGAACACCACTCCAATATCGTTCCCTGGCAGATCCTCTGCCAGCAGACCGGCGCCCTGCTCCGCGTCGTGCCGATCGACCGGCGGGGCGTGGTCGATTTCGACAGCTACCAGGCGATGCTCGGTCCGCGGACGCGGATCGTGGCGCTCGCCCACGTTTCAAATTCATTGGGCACGATACTGCCGATCCGCGATTTCCTCGACGCCGCGCGCGAGCGCGGCATCACCACCCTGGTCGATGGCGCTCAGGCGGTGCCGCATCTGCCCGTGGA
>JBAQWM010000198.1:0-3938 GCA_049298915.1 Steroidobacteraceae bacterium
GCTGCAGCGAGCGTATGCGGACATCCCCAGGCGCGGAATGCGCAGTCGGCGATCCGGCCGCTCGCGATCCGCGCCTCATAGCGGACCCAGGCGCCGCGGTCGAGTGCCATTGCCTCGCCATGCACTACCGCGCCCGGACCCGGCGCCAGGTCGCCCGCGTGCGGCAGGCGCTCGAACAACTCGAGTACCAGCGGCGAATATCCCGTGCGCAGCGTGCTCATGCGATCCGTTCGATGGCACCAGCGGGCAGCACTGAACGCAGGCGCCGCACACTGGCCACCAGCAGGCCGGCGGCACGATCGACCTCCTCCGCCGTAGTATCCCGGCCCAGGCTGAGACGCAGCGAGGCCTGTACGGCGAGATCCGAGAGGCCAAGCGAGCGCAGGACGTAGGACGGTTCGGCCGTCGCCGAACTGCAGGCCGAGCCGCTCGACGCCGCCAGCGCGCCATCCAGCGCCAACAGCAGGCTTTCGCCCTCCACGCCCGGAAAACACACATTCAGGATGCCGGGCAGGCTGTGATCGGCCGCGCCATTTCGCAGCACCGGGGCAGCGGCCTGCAGACCTGACCACAGCCGCTCGCGCAGCGCGCGAATGCGCGTGGCATCGGCTGCCAGGCCTGCGCGCGCAAGTTCGCAGGCGACGCCAAAACCGACAATCTGGTGCGTGGCCAGCGACCCCGCACGCAGGCCGTGTTCGTGTCCGCCGCCAAACTGCAATGGCTGCAACGCGGGGCGCGGACGGCTGCGCAGGTACAGGGCGCCGATACCCTTCGGGCCGCCAAGCTTGTGCGCGCAGAAACTGAGCAGCCCGGCACCGATTTCGTCCACATCGATCGCAAGCTTTCCTGCGCTCTGCGCGGCATCAACATGAAGGCATACATTCCGCTCAATACACAGTCGTCCGATTGCGGCGATGTCATTGACGACGCCGGTCTCGTTGTTGCCGTGCATCAGCGAGACCAGCGCAGTGCCGGGTCGCAGGGCATCCGCGACCTGCGCCGGATTTATCCGGCCATCGCTGCCCGGCGCGAGCCAACTGACCGGGAATCCCTCGCGCTCGAGCTGGCGGCAGGCGTCGAGTGCCGCGCGATGCTCGGTGCGGCTGGTAACGACATGAGGCATGGCGCCAGCAGCGGTGCGGGCGGCCCGGGCAGCGCCGAGAATCGCGAGATTCACGCTCTCGGTCGCTCCGGAAGTGAGTACGATGGATTCCGGCGGTGCGCCGATCAGACGCGCGACCTGGGCGCGCGCCTGCTCGATGCGCAGGGCCGCGGTCCGCCCGGCTGCGTGCGCCGAAGCAGGATTTCCCTGCAGCGTGGGATCACGCAGGCACGCGCACATGACTCCCGCGATGCGTGGGTCGAGCGGCGCAGTCGCCGCGTAATCCATGTAGATAGGGGCACTGGAGATCACCAGGCTCAGTCCTCCGGAATCGAGCCGTGCTTCTCGATTGCCGTCAGCATACCGCGCAGGATGCGCACTTCCTTTTCATCCGGCATCGCACGCGCAAGCAGGCGCTCCAGTCGCGGCCGCAGCTGGACGGCATTGCCCGGGTGCATGTATCCGACCCGCTGGAGCACCCGGTCAAGGTGCCGGTGCAGAGCCGCCATGTCATCGGCGCCCGCCGGTGGCGATTGCGGTGCAGGTGAAACCGCCGGATGACGTCGTGCCATCATGATCTCGTAGCAGACGATCTGCACCGCGTGTGCGAGATTCAGCGACTCATACTGCGGATCGGCCGGGATCTGGATCAGAGCCTGGCAGCGCGCGAGCTCGTCATTGGCCAGGCCATTGCGCTCGCCGCCGAAAAGTATGGCGGCAGGCCGGGATTCTCCGGCCGCCAGCAATTCGGCGGCGGCAGCCCGGGCATCGAGCATCCGCCAGTTCGCATTCCGCCGTCTCGCGCTGGTGCCGAGCACGAAACCGCAGCCCGCGATGGCAGCGTCGATCGACGGCAGCACAGTGGCTGCCGCGAGCAGGTCGGCGGCCGCGGAAGCACGCGCCGTTGCGACCGGATCCGGGTACGACTGCGGGCGCACGAGCACGAGCGAGCGCAGCCCCATGTTCTTCATCGCGCGTGCCGCTGCGCCGATGTTGCCCGGGTGGCTGGTGTCGACAAGGACGATGCGAACTTGCTGGGTCATCTCGGCTCGCGAACAATTGCTGATATTCTACCGGCGCCGTCTGGTCGCGCCGAATCCCCGGTGCGGCGGTCGTTCAGGCTGGGTCCGGAGCAATTCATGCATCCACTGGTCAATATCGCCGTCGGCGCTGCACGTCGAGCCGGCGACCTGATCGTGCGAAATCTCGATCGCGCCGGCGGGATCTCGGTCAGCGAGAAAAGCCGCAATGACTTCGTCACCGAAATCGACCGCGCGGCAGAGCAACTGGTGATCGAGTCGATCCACAAGGCGTACCCGGATCACGGCATCCTGGCCGAGGAAAGTGGCCGCCAGGGCGGTGACGAGTATGTCTGGATCATCGACCCGCTCGACGGCACCACCAACTTCCTGCACGGCTTCCCGCAGTTTGCCGTATCGATCGCCTGCCAGCATCGCGGTCGCGTCGAGGCAGGCGTCATATTCGATCCGCTGCGGAGTGAATTGTTCACCGCGGCACGCGGCGCCGGCGCACAGCTCGAGAACCGCAGGCTGCGCGTATCCGCGCAGCGTTCGATCGATGGTTCCCTGATCGGAACCGGATTTCCCTATCGCTCCAACACGCGCTGGCTGAAACCCTACCTGGCGATGCTCGAGCAGGTCATCCAGCAGGCGGCCGGCGTGCGCCGGCCCGGATCTGCCGCACTCGATCTCGCCTATGTCGCAGCGGGGCGCCTGGACGGCTTCTGGGAACTGGGGCTTGCACCCTGGGATACTGCGGCAGGCAATCTGATGATCACTGAAGCCGGCGGCCGAGTAGGTACTCTGGCCGGCAATCCCTATCTCGACGGCGGCAATCTCGTGGCCGGAAATCCACGCATTTTCACGGCACTGGTCGAATGCTTCGCGCCGTTCCTCAGCGCCGACCTGCGCGAGTAACCGGTCCGGACAGTCTCGCAATCGCCGGGGGCGTGGGTTAGAGTCCGCAACGATCCTGAGGGGGGATGCCACATGAATCTGTTCCGCACCAAACCGATCACGGCTGCGCCGCATGTTGACGCTGGCGAGCCGGTCGAGGGCAGCCTGACCGGCGAAGTCTCCCTCAGGCGCGTGCTCAGCGCACGGCACCTGGTGATGCTCGGCATCGGTGCGGTGATCGGCGCCGGCATATTCGTAATGACCGGCCAGGCCGCGGCGAATCATGCAGGCCCCGCGATCGTGCTCTCCTTCGTGATGGCAGGCGTGGCCTGTGCTTTCGCCGGTCTCTGCTATGCGGAATTCGCCGCGATGCTGCCGGTATCCGGCAGCGCTTATTCCTATTCGTACGCGACACTCGGCGAATTCGTCGCCTGGTTCATCGGCTGGAATCTGGTGCTCGAGTACACATTCGCCGCCGCAACGGTCGCGGTCGGATGGTCGGGCTATTTGACGGGTCTTCTCGACTCGATCGGCAGCATGACCGGTTCCTCGCTGGCGCTGCCAGCGGCGCTGACGAATGCGCCGCTGAACATCGTCAATGGGCGGATTGTCACTACCGGCGCGCTGATCAATCTGCCGGCGATCGCCATCGTGATCGCGGTCGCAGCGCTTTGCTACCGCGGCATCACCCAATCGGCGACGGTCAACGCCGTGATTGTCGCGATCAAGGTGGCGGTGCTCCTGCTGTTCATGGCTTTCAGCCTGCAATACGTCGATCCCTCGAACTGGACGCCATTCATCCCGGAACCCGAAGGCCCGGGACGGTTCGGCTGGGACGGCGTGCTGCGCGGCGCGTCGATCGTGTTCTTTGCCTACATCGGCTTCGACGCGGTTTCGACGGCGGCCCAGGAGGCCAAGAA
>JBAQWM010000199.1:0-5445 GCA_049298915.1 Steroidobacteraceae bacterium
TGCTCGCCGTGTTGCAGGAGCTGGAAGGATTCGCGGTGCCGGCCGGCGCCTGGGAGCGGGACATCCTGCCGCTGCGCGTCAAGCAGTACCTGCCGCAGAGTCTCGACAAGCTCTGCGCCGCCGGGCGCATCGTCTGGTATCGCGCCGCCGAGGCGAACATCAGTGAACTCCCGCCCGCGGCCGGACCGGTGCGCTCGACGCCCATCACGCTGGTAGAACGCGAATCGCTGGCGCACTGGCAGAAGCGCGGAGCGAGTCCGGATTCCGCCGGGGGGCTCTCGCATCGCGCGCAGAGGATCGTGGCGAGCCTGCGCGAGCATGGCGCTTCGTTCTTCGACGACCTCGAGCACGACACCGGGCTCCTGCCCAGCGAAGTCGAACAAGGCCTTGGAGAATTGGTCAGTCGCGGGCATGTAAGCTCGGATTCCTTCGCGGGCGTGCGGGCGCTCATCACGTCGAAGAAGCGGCGCGAGCGGCTGCGCCGATATCGCCGGCCGCTGACTGACGTGGACGACGCCGGGCGCTGGAGCGTGCCGCGGCGGCTGCGGGTGCCGGAGGACGCCGAGGCGCTTGGCAACCCGGCCGTGGATCACATCGCGCGGGTGCTGCTGCGGCGCTACGGGGTCGTGTTCCGCAGGCTGCTGGAACGCGAGAGCGGCCTGCCGCCGTGGCGCGAGCTGTTCTACGTGTACCGCCGAATGGAGGCGCGCGGCGACATCCGCGGCGGACGCTTCGTCAGCGGATTTGCGGGGGAGCAGTTTGCGCTGCCGGAGGCGGCGGACTTGTTACGGAGCATTGCGCGCGACACCACGGTCGACCGTGTATCGATTTCGGCGGTGGATCCGCTGAATCTGGTCGGCCTTGTCATACCCGGCGAGCGTGTGCCGGCCCTATCCGGTAATCGACTGTTATATGAGCAGGGTGTGCCGCTTGCAGTGCAGTCCGGCGGCGAGCTGAAATTCCTGAAGGACGTCGGAGAAAAGGCCCAGTGGGAGATTCGCAATCTGCTTATTCGGCGCCAGGCACCGCAGGCATTCCTGTACGCGTCGGATGCGGCAAATTAAGAAGTATTTGTTCTCGACCTTGACCGAGCCCAGAACCGAATCCTCGATATTTGCCATCCGGGTGCAGGAATCGCCGCATTCCGCTGCGTAGTCAGGACCCTCGATCCGGGGATGCAATCGCGTTCACCTTGACGGCTGCATCGTTCTTTCTCGGATCTTCGGTGACTCTAGCCGCACCAGCCGGCCATGCACCGCGAAGGAACACCAGCACTGCCGGCATCACCACCTCACGCGCCTCGCCAAATGCATGGTGTGCCGCCCCTTCGACGGTCAGCAGTCGCCCGTTCGGCAAGAGATACGCCCATTCGCGCCCCGCGCCATAAGGAGCATTGCGGTCGCGCGTGCCATGAATGGTCAGCACCGGTGTCGCCAGCTTCCGGACGCGATCGAGCGGCGTTACGAGCTTCATCCCGGATTCCTCGAAATGTGCCCTCAGGTGACGCACCTGGAGGATAGGCCACTCATTCGGCATATCGCAGACGCTGATGCGCACTCGGTCTATCCTTGCCGGGTCGCCAACCAGGGTCGGACGCTGAACGACCCTCCATTCCTCCTCGCAATACTCGCGCGGATGAGTCAGGTGATAGTTCTCTTCGCTGCGCAAAGCACGCAGTTTTGCGCGCGCCTCCGGCTCGACAGGGTCGTCCTGGAAGACATATTCGGACTCGTATTCTGTTCCGAAATCTGGGGCCACAGGGCCGAACTGAATGATCCGCTCGACACGTTCGGGATGCTCGAGCGCGTAGAGCACGACGATCTTTCCGAGATAGGAATAACCAATCAAGGCCATCCGTTCCACGCCGAAGTGGCGACGAATCGTTTCCAGGTCCGCGACATCCTGTTCGAAAGTTATCTTCGATTCGTCCACGACCAGGTCCGACCGGCCACGATTGCGCATGTCGTAGGTGATCAAAGTGTAGTGCTTGCCAAGCCATTCGAATTCCGGAAACGTGAAAAGCCGCGAGGGCAGGATGACGACTTGCGGCGACGTGCCAACTTTCTGGAAGTAAAGCCGCACGCCGTCCGGCGCCGCAACGTAACCTTCCTCGATCGTCACACCGGCAGGGACGGCAATCGGGACCGCCAGCAACAAGGCGCCAATGAAGCCGTGCCACGCCATTTCAATCCTTTCGCATCCAGCACGCATGGATCACCCTCTTCCGTTACATCGCGATGATGGCAAATGCTTTAGTCAGGTTCGCCCGGACAGTTGACCCTAATCCGACAAAAACCCAGGACGCACCACCGTCCCGCGACTTTCCCCGATTCCGATCGTACGCGCGACCTCCTGGTAGCGCGAATCCTTCCGCAGGAACGCGAACTCGTCGTCGCCCCCGATGAACGGGAGAAATCCCTCCCGGGCCTCCACCGCTTTCCGGAGGTACCGGATCGTCAGGTCCCGATCATGGAGGCCTGCCGGGATCCGTGCGAGTTCGAGCGAAGAGATGAACGGTTTGCCCTTCTCGCCATCCAGTTTTTTCAGCAGCGCGCGCGCTTCGCCCGCGAGTCCGGCGCGCCCGAGACTCAGGCCCAGCACGGCCATGGACGGCAGGTTCTCCGGCGCAATCTCGGCGAGCTTTCGCGCCTCCGCGAGCGCTTCGTCTGTGCGCCCGAGCGCGAGCAGCTGCAGGACCAGCTCGCGGCGCGTGCGCGGGAAGGCGGGATCGAGCTCGATGGCCGCGCGCAGTTCCTTCACGGCGACCTCGCGGCGGCCCAGTAGCCCGAGCGCATTAGCGAACTGCGCACGGATGATCATCGACAGCGGGTCGATCGCCATCGCTTTGCGCAGGCGGGCCAGCGCGCCGTCAAGGTTTCCATGCAGGATCTGCGCCTCGGAGCCCCACTGGTACGCCGTCGCGTAGGCCGGCGCACGCGAGATAGCCAGTCGGTGTTCGAGCTCGGCTGCACCCCAGTCCCAGTCATAGTGGAACAGGATGTCGCCGAGTGAAGCATGCGGCTCACCGGCCGCGGGGTCGAGCGCGATCGCCGTCGTTGCCGCGGCCTTTGCCTTCGGCATCACCGTGCGCGGCGGGTCGAAGCCATGAACACCCAGGATGATGTAGCTGTCGGCGACGCCCGCGTGCGCGAGCGCGAAGTCCGGCGCAATGCGTGCCGAGTTCTCGAAGTGCGTCAGGGCCGCGCGGACGCCCTGCTCCGTGCGTTTGTTCCAGAGCGCGCGCCCAAGCAAGTATTCTTCGAAGGCACGTGGGTCCACAGTGCGCGCGGTTGCGAGGCGCTCCGACTCCGCCGGGCTCAGGCGTACCTCGATGGCCTTCGCGATTGCGCCGGCCACTTCGGACTGCAGCGTGAGAACGTCGCGTTCGTCGCGCTGGTAGCTCTCGGCCCAGATGTTCTGCTCGGTGTCGGCCGAAATCAGGGCGGCTGTATACCGGATTCGCCCGTCGGCACGCAGCACGGAGCCGGTCACGAGACTTGCGACGCCGAGGTCGTGCGCGATTTCAGAGGGGCGCTTGTCGGATCCCTTGTAGCGCGCCGCCGAGCTGCTGGCGATTATCTTGAGCCCGGAGATGTGCGCGAGCGCCGTGGTCAGCTCGTCGGTGAGCCCGTCCGCGTAAAACTCCTGGCTCTTGTCGCCGGAGCGATTGTCGAAGGGCAATACGGCGAGGGACTTGGCCTCGGGCGCCGACCGCGCGGACTCGGCAATGGTTTCGCTCCTGGCGTCTGCGTGTTCTTCGCCGGGGCGTCCGAACAGCCAGAGGACGCTACCCGCCATCACGAGCAGCACCGAGAGGACCGCGATCTCCTGGCGACCGACGCGCTTATATCCCTTGTGCCCGTGATACCACGCGAGCGTCGCCGCGATGGGCACACCGAGAATCAGGAGCAGCGTCACGATACGCGCCACCGCATGGGGCCAGATGAACGCATTGCCGACCATTTCCACGCCGTGCAGCAGCGTGTACGCGGCAGCCGCATAGCCTAGCGTCCACTGAAGGACCTTGTGCTCCTTGATGCGGGACCAGATGTTCATCGATCAAGGGTGCAGGACTTGCGAGGTATTTGCAAAATCCCGCACGGGAATCGTCTTAGCCGCTTTTCCTGGGCCGCCGCAGATCGCCGATAACCGCTGATGACGCGGCTTGCCATTGGGCACGCAGTTGCGCCAGGAACGCGATCTTGTCGTTGCGCATCGCCTCGACGAGGTGCGGCGGAGCGCCGGTCTTCTCGTACGATGCGGCCCACAACACGATCTCGACCAGGACGGGGGCGAGGTCGATGCCCTTTGCGCTGAGCCGATAGATCAGGCGGCGCGCGTCCGCGGGATCGCGTCGCTTTTCGACGATGTCATTCGACTCGAGCCGGCACAGGCGGTCGGTCAGGATGTTGGTAGCGATGCCCTCGCCCGACGACAGGAAATCGCCGAAGGTTTTGCCGCCCTTGAACATGAGATCGCGCACGATCAGCAGGGTCCACGGGTCACCCAGCATGTCGAGCGTGATGCCGATCGGGCAGCCCGATCGATGCGCCTGCTTGCGGCTCCTTCGCACACCTGCAGCCTAGCACATCACTTGCATTATGCAATTGAAATGGACTAACATCCGCAGCCATCACGACGGTGCAGTTCGCGCTGGTTGCGCCGCTGATGGCTCTGGCATGGCGGCGCGCAAACGCATAGTAAGGAGATCCAATGCCCAAGCTTGTGCTGAGCTACTTCGACTTCGACGGCGGCCGCGGCGAGGCCGCGCGCCTCACGATGCACCTCGCCGGCATCGCATTCGAGGATAGGCGCATCCCCGGCAAGGACTGGCCTGCGCTCCGCGACAAGACGCCGTTCCAGGCCATGCCGGTGCTGGAAGTGGATGGCAAGGTGATCACGCAGTCCAATTCCATCAACCGCTATCTCGGCAAGCTTGCCGGCCTCTACCCCAAGGACGACTGGCAGGCCGCGCTGGTCGATGAGGTGATGGACGCAGTCGAGGACATTTCCACCAAGATTGCCAACACCATCTTCTTCGAGGACGAGGCCAAGAAGAAGGCGCGCGAGGAACTGGTGACAGGTCCCATCCCGCGCTTCCTGCAGCAGCTCGACGCCCGGCTCAAGGCGGGCGGTGGCGAGTGGTTCGTCGAGAAGCGCCTGACGGTCGCCGACCTCAAGTGTTTTCTGTGGGTGCGCTGGCTCAAGTCCGGGGCGCTGGATCATATTCCCGCCGATATTGTGGACAAGCACGCACGGCTCCTGGCTGCGCACTTCGAGCGGGTCAAGAATCACCCCAAGATCGCGGCGTATTACGCAGCGCGGAAGAAATAACCGGGGCGAATCGGGCTGCCATACGGGCGCCTTGCTTATTATCGATAAACGATATATCGTATATCGATAAGACTTCGGAGGCGTTCGATGAAGCTTCTTCTGCCCAAACTT
>JBAQWM010000200.1:0-2652 GCA_049298915.1 Steroidobacteraceae bacterium
CTCGTTCCTCAAGCTGCTGCTGTACGCCTCGCTGATCGCCTGCCTGTTCGCGCCCTGGGGCCTCGCCCAGCCGGATGCCGGGCTGCGGGCATTCGCGCTCGGCGCCGCGGCCTGGCTCGGCAAGCTCGCGGTCGCGGGCGCGCTGCTGGCGTTATTCGAGACCGCGATCGCCAAGATGCGCGTGTTCCGCGTTCCGGAATTCCTGGGCGCTGCATTGATGCTCGGGTTGCTCGGGACGCTCCTGATGTTCGTGTCGAGGAGCCTGTGATGGAACGGCTCGCCTTTGAAATCGCCCACCTGTTCGCCGGCGGTCTCGTGCTCGTCAGCTTCATGATGCTGTACCAGGACCGCCTGTATGCATTGCTGAACATATTCGCCTTGCATGCGCTGGTGCTTGCGGCATCGGTCGGCTGGCAGGCCTACATGCAGGCGGCACCTCACCTGTTCGTGACAGCCGGCATCGCCTTTGCCTTCAAGGGCATCGTCATACCGGTGGCGCTGCATCGCATGATCCAGCGCCTCGGCGTCCATCGCGAGATCGAGACTGTCATCGGTGTCGGCCCGACGATGCTCGCTGGCATGGCCCTGGTCGCGCTTTCGGTCGCGGTGATGCTCCAGGTCACCGAAGGCGCCGATCCGCTCGCGCGCGAGGATCTCGCCTTCGCCCTCGCCGTCATCCTGCTCGGGCTGCTCATGATGGTGACGCGGCGCAATGCCGTGAGCCAGGTCGTCGGGTTCATGTCGCTGGAGAACGGCCTGGTGCTCGCCGCAACCGGCGCCAAGGGCATGCCGCTCGTGGTTGAGATCAGCGTCGCGTTCTCGATCCTGATCGCCTTCATCGTGATCGGCATCTTCCTGTTCCGCATCCGCGAGCGTTTCGACACCGTGGACGTGCATGCGCTCGAGATGCACCGCGGTGAACGCCAATGAGCGGTTTCGCCGATCACGCCATTCGCGCGGTCCTGCTGATACCGCTCGGCGCCGCCCTGCTGCTCGCCGTGCTGCCCGGGTACCGGCTGACCGCGCGGTTCAACGTGCTGGCCACATCCCTGACCTTCGCCGCGGCGCTCGTCCTGCTGCTCGGCGATCGGCCGACGCCCGGCGCTTACCTGCTGGTGGACGACCTCAACATCGTCTTCATCGTGCTCGGCACGCTGGTCGGATTCACGACCAGCATCTTCAGTGCAAGCTACATCCAGCACGAACTCGACACCGGGCGGCTCACGCCCGGATACCTGCGCTTCTACCATGCGATGTACCAGGCGCTGATGTTCGGCATGAACCTGGCGCTCCTGGCCAACAACATCGGCCTGATGTGGGTCGCAATCGAGCTCGCGACGCTCACGACCGTGCTGATGGTCGGCATCTACCGCACCCCCGCAGCGCTGGAGGCCGCCTGGAAATACTTCATCCTCGGCAGCGTCGGCATCGCGCTTGCGCTGTTCGGCACGATCCTCGTCTACATGGCGGCGCACCCGGTCATCGGCCAGGGCCGCGATGCGATGGTGTGGTCCATCCTGATCCAGCACGCGGCGGCATTCGACCCGTCGTTGCTGAACCTCGCGTTCATCTTCCTGCTGCTCGGCTACGGCACCAAGGTCGGCCTCGCGCCGCTGCACGCCTGGCTGCCCGATGCGCATGCCGAGGGCCCGACGCCGATCTCGGCAGTGCTTTCGGGACTCCTGTTGAACGTGGCGCTCTACGCCGTGCTGCGCTTCAAACTGCTGCTCGCCGCAAACCCCGCGGCGCTCGCCCCGGGACCGCTGATGGTGACGATGGGCCTCGTTTCGCTCGTATTCGCGGCTTTCATGCTCTACCGGCGCCGCGACATCAAGCGCCTGTTCGCCTATTCCTCCATCGAGCACATGGGAATCATCGCCTTCGCCTTCGGCATGGGAGGACCGCTGGCGAACTTCGCCGGCCTGCTGCACATGGTGCTGCACAGCCTGACGAAGTCCGCCATCTTCTTCGGCGTCGGCCATGTCGCGCAGGTCAAGGGCACGCAGAAGATGGCCGACATCGGCGGCCTGACCGTGTCGCACCCGTGGCTCGGCTGGGGACTCGTGATCGGCGTGGTCGCCATCGCCGGCCTGCCGCCGCTTGGAATCTTCATGAGCGAGTTCCTGATCGTGACGTCGACCTTCGCGCGGCAGCCGTGGCTTGCGATACCGCTGGTGCTCGGGCTCCTGGTGGCGCTTGGCGCCCTGTTCCTGCGCCTGAACGGCGTGGCATTCGGTCCGGTGCGCGGCAATGTCGCGCCCGCCGAGGCGTCCTACGTGCCGATGTACCTGCACCTCGCGCTCGTGTTCACGGCCGGTATCTACCTGCCGCCGCCGCTGGTGGAATGGTTCCGTCACGTCGCGGCGATGCTCGGATGAGCGAAAAACGCACACCGACGCCGGTCATCGACGTGCCATCGCTCGACGAGCTGCTGCAGGCCGGGCGCCGTGTGGCCGGGCACCGGCCGTGGCCCCGCGCCGTCGTGGACGCCGATACCTGGATTCTCGCGGGGGAGTGCCTCTCTCAAGGCATAGTCACCCTGCTCGGCCTCTGGGGCGAGGCGGAAGCCGTGCACATGGCGCTGCTCGACGAATCAAGCGCTGCGGTCGGCGTGCTGAGCCTGCCCTGCCCCGACGGGCAGTTTCCCTCGGT
>JBAQWM010000201.1:0-1592 GCA_049298915.1 Steroidobacteraceae bacterium
AGCAGCACCGCCAGGTGATAGATCAGGTCCGCGGATTCGGCCAGCAGCTCGGCATCGTCGCCATCGACCGCCGCGACGACCAGTTCCACCGCCTCCTCCCCGACTTTCTGTGCCAGCCGTCGGGGCCCGCCGGCATGCAACTCCGCCGTATAGCTTCCCGCAGTCTGTTCCGCGATACGCCTTGAAATCACGCGCTCGAGTTCCGCCAGGAATGCCAGGCGCTCGGCGTCACTGCGAGGCGCCCGTGGAAAGCAGGTGGCAGACCCGTTGTGACAGACCGGTCCGGAAGGCAAGGCCTGGATGAGGATCGTGTCGCGATCGCAGTCTGCGCTGACGGCCGCGACAGCCAGAAAGTGTCCCGAAGTCTCGCCCTTGGTCCAGAGTTTTTTGCTGCGTCGGCTGAAAAATGTGACCCTGCCATCTGCCAGGGTCGCGCTGAGGGCCTGCTGATTCATGTAACCGAGCATCAGCACTGCGCCGGTCCCGGCATGCTGCACGACAGCCGGCAGCAGCCCGCCGCCCTTGTCCCAGTCAAGATCTGCAATTTCGTCGGGATTCACATGCGCACCCATATGCCGCGGGACTGAAGGTAGGCCTTGAGCTCGGGGATGCCGATCCGGCGGTCGTGAAACGCGCCGGCCGCGAGGGCGGCGTCGACGCCGGTTGCGAACACCTGCGCGAAGTGCGGCATGGTGCCGGCACCGCCGGATGCGACCAGCGGCACCCGGCAGCAGGCGCGCGCCGCCGCCAGCTGCTCGAGGTCGTAGCCATCGCGCACGCCGTCCATGTCCATGCAGTTCAGCACAATTTCGCCCGCGCCGCGCTCCTGCACCTCGCGGATCCAGTCGAGCGTATTCCGCCCCGCCGCACGAATCCGGGCCAGATCGCCGGTGTACTGGTGCACATGCCAGCCGCCGTGGCCAGCCTGGCTGTCGACGCCCACCACGACGCACTGCGAGCCGAAACGCCTGGCGAGCTCATCGATCAGGCCCGGCCGTTCGAGCGCCGGTGAGTTCACCGAGACCTTCTCGGCACCGCAGCCGAGCACGCGTTCGGCCTCCGCGACACTCCTGATGCCGCCGGCCACGCAGAACGGGATGTCGAGGACCTGTGCCACCCGGCCCACCCAGTCGCGGTCCACGGCACGGCCCTCCGGGCTCGCCGTAATGTCGTAGAAGACCAGTTCATCCGCACCCTCGTCACGGTAGCGGCGCGCGAGCGCCAGGATATCGCCGACGATCCGGTGGTCGCGGAATCTGGTGCCTTTGACGACGCTGCCATCGCGCACGTCCAGGCACGGGATTATGCGGCGGGCAAGAATGGTGCGAGCTCCTGCGCCGGGATCCGGCCTTCGATCAGTGCCTTGCCGCTGATCGCGGCGGCAACGCCCGCGGCCGCGAGTGCGTGCAGGTCGGCCGCGTCGCGGATGCCGCCCGACGCCTGCCAGCTGAGGCCTGGAAATCGCGCGACGCAGTCCCGGTACAAGCGGACATTGGGGCCCTGCCCCGCCCCGTCACGCGCAATGTCGGTACACAGGACATGGCGCAGTCCGAGCTTCTCGAGAGCCGCGACCGAGTCCCACAGCGAGGCCT
>JBAQWM010000202.1:0-4956 GCA_049298915.1 Steroidobacteraceae bacterium
CTGCTGTCGCAACGGCCTGCGCCAACCGTAGGTGCGGCGGCAGAAGCCTACCTGCGGGCCATGGACCGGCCCGCGCCGGCCGCCAGCGGCTGGACGCGCACACTTGAATTCGGCGGCGGCTATGACAGCAATGCGAACGCTTCGACGAATGAGCGCACATTTCTGGGCATCATGCTCGATCCCGGCAATGTCGAAACGCCTTCCGCTTTTGCAATCGCCTCATTTTCCATCGGCAATGTCCGACCCGTCGGCGAACGCAGCCGCGCGGTGTCGGTTGCGCGCATCGGCCATCGCTGGAACGCCGACGCGGGCTTTGTGGACCAGACGATTGCGACACTGGATACCACATTCGATTTCGGCGACGGCCCGACGATCTTCAGCCTGGGCGTCGGCGGCCATTACGGCCTGCTGGACGGGGAAGCACATCAATGGGGTGCCAGCGCCGATCTCGGCATGACCCATCGCTATGACGGTGGCTGGCAGGCGCGGGCACTGCTGCGCACGGGCACGCTTCGCTACGATGAAAATTTCGGTACCCTGTCCGTGCTCGATGCCGACCGACATCTAGGCGCCATTTCGCTCGAGCGTGCACGCGACGGGCGCGGTTTCGGCTTCACCGCGTTCGCAGGCAGGGACGACCCGCGGGAACCCGGATCGGCGTTCGCGAATGACCGGCGCGGGCTGCAATTCAATTCCTTCTCGCAGTCCGGCGCCGGCAACGGCTTGCAGCTCAGGATGGCGTATCAGGATGTGAAATACGACGACCGCCCCGGATTCTTCTTCGGCAGCGACCGTACCGACCAGATCATGTCTGCGACGATAATTGGCACAATCAACGACTGGCCTGCGCCCAGGCTGAAGCTGCTGCCGGCGATCAGCTGGATAAGCAATGACTCCAATATTCCGCTATATGAGTACATCCGCTTCGAGTTCGGCCTGACAGTGCAGCACTCATTCTGATTGCCGGAGGGCTCATGACCAGATACGCAACCGCTCTCGCGCTCGCCGGCCTGCTGGCACTGGCCAGCGCCCAGATTCAGGCGGCGGCGGGCAAGGTCCTGTTCGTGTCCGGACCGGTCACGGTCGAACGCCCGGCGCCAGCCGATCTGAAGAAAGACGACCCGGTCGAGGTCGGCGACATCATCGTGACCGGCGAGAAAGCGCGCGCCCAGCTCCTGATGAATGACGGCGCACGAATCGCTCTGCGTGCCGGTTCCCGGTACCGCGTGGACGCTTTCGAGTTGCCGCCGGCGGTGGGGACGCCGACGCAGGCCACGACCGGCGCGGCGAGTGGAATCTCGGTCGCGACGCTGTTGAAAGGCGGATTCCGCACATCGACCGGGGCCATCGGCAGGGACGGCGCCGGGACCTACGAGGTTCGTGCGCCGATCGGAACGCTCGGTATCCGCGGCACCGATTACACGGCAGTCTGGTGCGAAGGCAACTGCCGGGATGTCGCCGGCCTGCAGCCGGGCGATGCCGTCCGCGATGGCATGTACCTGGCCGTGAACGCAGGCTCGATCGTGTTCCGCTACGGCGGGCGGGAAGCAATCGTCGAGACCGGGCAGGTCCTGTTCATCGCTGCCGCCGATGCCGCTCCAGCGCCGATGGATCGCGTGCCGGACTGGCTGTTGCGGGACGGCGCGGGCGAACTGGTGACCGGCATGCAGGAAGCAGCACAGGGCGACGGGGCTGTCGCCCTGCCCGACTTCGCGGATCGCCGCGGGCCAGCGGCGGACCCGCAGCCGCTGACCGGCTCGCCGGCCGCTGACCCGATTGACGCAGGCAGCAGTGTGGCACGGCCGATCACCGGCACGGGCAGAGGCCAGCAGGATATCGATCTGACCACGGGCCAATTGCCGCCGCGTGGGCCCAGTCAACCGCCGCCGGACCGGCCACCGCAGCCGCCGCAACCGCCGCCGGGCGGACCCTGAAACTGGGCTCATACTAGGGGGAATGAACTCCAGCCATCACCGGATCGCGATCGTCGGCGCCGGCCCGGGTGGACTCAGCGCAGCAGCGCATGCGGCGGCCCTCGGCGTCGATCACGTGCTGCTGGAGGCGAGTCCGGCCCACGCCCATACCATCCAGCGCTACCAGAAGGGCAAGCACGTGATGGCGGAGCCGCCCGTCCTGCCATTGCGCAGCGAACTTGAGTTCGCCCCCGGCACGCGCGAAAGCGTGCTCGAGCGCTGGCAGTCGGGGATCAGGGCCAGCGGCATCAATGTCCGGTATGGCTGCGAAGTCGTCGCCATCCGGCCCCGCAACCCCACATTCCTGCTGGAAATCGCGGGTCACGATGCCATCACCGCCGACGCCGTGGTATTCGCCATCGGCGTCCAGGGAAATCTGCGGCGCCTCGGGGTGCCTGGCGCCGATCTGCCCTGCGTACAGTACCAGCTCGATGATCCGGACCAGTACCGCGACCAGGTGATTGTCGTGGTCGGGGCCGGTGATGCGGCAATCGAGAATGCCGTCGCGCTGGCGGCACAGAACGAGGTTGTGATCGTCAATCGCAGCGACGAGTTCACGCGTGTGAAGGACGGCAACCTGAAGCTGATCAGCAGGGCCATCGATTCGAAGCGGATCGGCTGCTATTACCGCAGCAACGTCAGGGCCGTCGAGACCGCCGGTGGCGCGGCGCGTCCCTATGTGCTGGTGCTCGACACCGCCGGGGGCGAGGCCCGGATCGCCTGTGACCGCGTGATTGCCCGCATCGGGGCGACACCGCCGCGCCGTTTCGTCGAATCCTGCGGCATCTCCTTCCCAGGCCCGGACCCGACGGCATTGCCGACGCTGACATCGCACTATGAGTCGAGCGTCGGCGGTCTGCACGTGATCGGCGCGCTCGGCGGATATCCGCTGATCAAGCAGGCGATGAACCAGGGTTACGAGGTCATCGAATACATACTGGGCCGCGACATCCTTCCTGCGGACCATCCCCTGCTCGAGGAGCAGTTCCGGGCGCTGCCATTCGGACTGGACGTGGACGCGACGCTCGCGCTGATGCGGGAGCGCGTGCCGCTGTTTCGCGAAATCAATCCGCTGCAGTTCCGGGAATTCATCATCGGCAGCAGGGTGCTGCGGCCCGCGCAGGGAGCGCCGGTGTTTCGCCGCAATGACTACACCGATACCTTCTTCGTCATACTCGACGGATCGGTCGACCTCGAGATCGGGGACGCGGATTCTCATCGCCTGACGCTGGGCCCGGGCCAGTTCTTCGGTGAAATGAGCCTGCTCTCGGGCCGCCGGCGCTCGGCGACGGTGATCGCGGGCCCGGGCTGTGTGCTGGTCGAATCTCCACGTCGCGAGGTGCTGAAGCTGATCAACTCGGTGGACGCGGTGCGCCAGGAGATCGACCGTCACTTCGTGATCCGTGCGATCCGGACCGCCTTTGCGCCAAACGCATCGGACGAGGAGCTCGCGGACGTTGCATCCGGCGCGCGCGTCAATGAGTTCAGGAGCGGCCAGGTGATATTCGCCGAGGGCGACGATGCCGACACGCTGCACCTGATCCGCAGCGGTTCGGTCGCCGTCTCGCGCAATATCGGCGGCCGCGAGATCGTGACTTCCTATGTGGCGGCGGGCAATTACGTGGGCGAGATGGGGCTGATGGGCCGTACGCGGAGGATCGCCACGGTGCGCGCCAATGTAGCGACCGAGACGATCAGCCTCGATGCCGGAAGCTTCGATACGCTGCTGGCGAAGAATCCCGCACTGCGCCAGAAAGTGCAGGCGCTGGTGCGCGAGCGCCTCGCGGAGAATGCCCGGCTCGCAGCCCAGCCCCAGACCGGCGACATCGTGTCATTCCTGATGCAGCAGGGACTCGGCGAGGCTACCGACGTGCTGCTGATCGACGAAAGCCTCTGCATCGGCTGCGACAATTGCGAGAAAGCATGCGCCGAGACCCATGACGGGACCTCGCGCCTGGACCGCGAGGCCGGCCCGACATTCGCGCGCCTGCATGTGCCGACCTCCTGCCGGCACTGCGAGGATCCGCACTGCATGACGGACTGCCCGCCGGACGCGATCCGCCGCGCGCCGAATGGCGAGGTTTTCATCCGCGACAATTGCATCGGTTGCGGCAATTGCGAGAGGAATTGCCCCTACGGCGTGATCCAGATGGCGGCGGCGGCGGCGCCAAAGCCGGGTCTCCTGCCCTGGCTGCTGTTCGGCGCAGGACCCGGACCGGGCGAGGATCCGGCGGCCCGCGACCGCAAGGACGCCGGCCCCAAGAAAGCGGTCAAGTGCGACATGTGCAAGGATCTTGCGGGCGGGCCTGCCTGCGTCAGGGCCTGCCCGACCGGCGCGGCGATCCGGATCGGACCCGAGGGCTTCATCGACCTGGTCCGGCTGGCGGACCGCTGAATCCCGCCGATGCACCAGTCGATACTCGCCTACCGCCGGATGCGTTACCTGTGGCTCGCCACGGCGGTTTCCCTGGCGGCCGTCATCGCCTACGCGCTGCACCGTCCTGCCGAACCGCCGAATGGCGGTACCTGGCTCGGTTACACGCTGGGGGTTGCGGGCACGCTCCTGATCGCCTGGCTGACTGCCTTCGGAATTCGCAAGCGCCGTTATTCCTCCACGCTTGGCAGCGTACAGGGCTGGCTGTCGGCGCATGTGTACCTGGGCATGGCCCTAGTCGTGATCGCGACGCTGCACGCCGGCATGCAGTTCGGCTGGAATGTGCACACGCTGGCGTACGCGCTGACCTGCCTGGTCGTTGCCAGCGGCATCGCGGGAGTCTGGCTCTACCTGCAGTATCCGGAGCTGATGAGCAGGAACCGGGTGGCACAGACACGCGAACAGATGCTCGCCGAACTGGTCGACCTCGACCGGCTCTGCAGTCGCCAGGCGGCGGCAATCGGCGGCCTGTTCCCCGACGCGATCATGAGCGCGCGCGACCGCACCAGGCTTGGCGGCAGCGCCTGGGCGCTGCTGGCCGGGCGCGAC
>JBAQWM010000203.1:0-2251 GCA_049298915.1 Steroidobacteraceae bacterium
CTGCGCCAAAGCGGCGGATCCATTCCCCGAACTCGGCGGGCCGTTCCGCCGCGATGCTGCCGGCGACGACCCGCTCGATGCCGTCGGCGAACAGGCGCTCGATGTCGGCCACTTCTCGCACGCCGCCACCGGCCTGGATCAGCAGCTGGCCGAGTTGTGCAAGCGAGCGCAACACGGCGCCATTGGCGGAGACGCCGTCGCGGGCGCCGTCGAGATCGACGACGTGCAGGCGCAGAGCGCCGGCGGCGGCATACCGGGCATACAGCTCTGCCGGCGCGAGTGGATAGCGCGTCTGTGCGTCGAATTCACCCTGGTACAGCCGCACGACGCGGCCGTTCTGCAGGTCGATCGAGGGCAAGAGCTCCATCACGCCAGTTCCAGGAAATTGGCGAGAAATCGCGCGCCGCTCGCAGCCGAACGCTCGGGATGAAACTGGGCGCCGTGAAAGTTGGCGCGGCTGACGACGGCCGCGAATGCGGGTCCATGGTCGCTGACCGCGACGGTATCCGCCCCCGGTGCGAGCGCATAGCTGTGGACGAAATACGCGAATGTTCCGTTTTCCAGCCCGGCCAGCAATGGATGGTCGCGCACGGCGCTGAGCTGGTTCCATCCCATGTGCGGCACGGCCCGGCCCGGCTGCGGCACCAGACGCGCGGCGTGCCCGGGCAGGATGCCGAGACACCGGACATTGCCCTCGTCGCTGGCCTGATGCAGGAGCTGCATGCCGAGACAGATGCCGAGCACCGGCTGGGTCAAATGCGGAATCAGCTTGCTGAGCCCTGCGGCGTCGAGTCGTGACATCGCGTCCTCTGCTGCGCCGACGCCCGGCAGGATCACGTGGCTCGCGTTTTGGATCTCGTCAGCTTCGGCGCTCACAAGCGGACGGCAGCCGAGGCGCTCGAGTGCGAACTGCAGCGAGGCGATGTTCGCGCCTCCGCTCGCGATGATGACCGGTGCGGTCACAGGACCCCCTTGCTGCTGGGCAGCTCCCCGTCTTCGATCCTGATCGCCTGGCGCAGGCTGCGGCCGAGGCCCTTGAAGCAGGCCTCGATCATGTGATGCGCGTTGTCACCACTTACCTCGATGTGGATCGCGGCGCCGAGGGCATCGCCGAATGACCTGAAGAAGTGCGGCACCAGTTCAGTCGGCAGGCCACCGACCTGCTCGCGTGTGAAGCGCCCGTCGAACACCGCAAATGGCCGCCCGGACAGATCGATGGCGACGCGCGCCTGAGCCTCATCCATCGGCAGCACGAAGCCGTAGCGACCGATGCCGATTTTTGCGCCGAGCGCCTGGCGCATGGCCTGGCCGAGGGCCAGCGCGCAATCCTCGACCGTGTGGTGCTCGTCGATCCGCAGGTCCCCTTCGCATTGCAGCGACAGCGCAAAGCCGCCGTGGCGCGCGACCTGTTCGATCATGTGGTCGAGGAACCCGATGCCAGTCGCGACCGCAATCGGATCCGCGCGATCGAGATCCACGGCGACACGAATGCGCGTTTCACGCGTGCGGCGCTCGATGTCCGCCCTGCGCGCCGCCGGATCGCTGAGCTTGCGGGCGATGCCGGGCCAGCCGTCCGGATCGCCCGGCATGAGGCGCAGGCCCTCGATCCCGAGGCGCTTGGCGAGTTGCAGGTCGGTTTCACGGTCCCCGATCACGCGGCTGCGTTCGCGGTCGATCGGGTGCCGTGCAATGCAGGCGTCGACGAGCGCCGTGCCGGGCTTGCGGCAGGCGCAGCCCTCATCGGCGCGATGCGGGCAGATCAGGATCTCGTCGAAGACGATGCCCTGCGACTCGAGAATGCCGAGCAGCAGTTGTTGGGGACCGTCGAAAGCGGCCTGCGGAAATTCCGGCGTCCCCAGTCCGTCCTGGTTGCTGACCATCACGAATCGGTATCCAGCATCACGCAAGCGCAACAGCGCGGGGATCACGCCGGCCACGAGGCGCAGCTTGCCGATGTCGTCGACCTGCCGGTCGGCCGGCTCCTCGATCAGCGTTCCGTCCCGATCGATGAACAGCGTCGGCAGCGGCATGCTCATGCGGTCTCCAGGCTGGCAATGAGCCTGTCATTTTGTTCCGGCGTCCCGATCGTGATGCGCAGGCAGCCCTCGAGCCGGGGCAGGCGCGACAGGTCACGCAGCAGCATTCCGGCACCGAGCGCAGCGCCGTGGGCGACCGCGGCGTCGGCAAATTCCACCAGCAGGAAATTGGCGTCACTCGGCCAGATCCGCCGGACCGCGCGCAGCCGTTCCAG
>JBAQWM010000204.1:0-3447 GCA_049298915.1 Steroidobacteraceae bacterium
CCTCAAGGCCTGGTAGAACTGCTCGGACTCCGCGATCGGCGTCCGGTAGTCCTGTTCGCCGGTGACGACCATGGTCGGCGTCACGACATTTCCGGCCAGCGACAGTGGCGAACGGTTCCAGTAGGACTGCGGGTCCTTCCACGGCGGATTCTCGAACCAGTAGCGGTAGAAGAAATTGGCCGCATCGGCGGTCAGCACGAAGCTGGTCCAGTTGATCACCGGCTTCTGCACGGCTGCGGCACGGAATCGGCCGGTTCTGCCGACGATCCAGGCGGTCAGCACGCCGCCGCCGCTGCCGCCGGTCACGAACAGGCGATCGCTGTCGATACCGCCGCCGGCGATCGCCGCGTCCACGGCCGACATCAGGTCGTCATAGTCAGCGCCAGGATAGGCATGGTGTATCAGGTTGCCGAATTCCTCGCCATAGCTCGTGCTGCCGCGCGGATTCGAAAACAGCACGGCGTACCCGGCCGCCGCGTAGAGCTGCAGCTCGGCGGCGAAACGCGGCCCGTAATTCGCGAATGGCCCACCGTGTATTTCCAGGATCAACGGATATTTCCGCGCGGGATCCGCGCCCGGCGGGCGCATCAGCCAGCTCTGGATGCGGCGACCGTCGGCCGGGGACGTGCTCCAGATTTCCTCGACCGGCGCCAGCCTGCGGTTCGCCAGCAGGTCGGCGTTCAGTGCCGTCAGGCGGCGGCGCCCGCTGCGGTCCAGCAATCCGACGTCGGCGGGCGAGTGCGGGTCATTCACGCTGTAGGCGACGGTGCCGTCGCGGGCGACGCTGAATGAGCCGCCGCCGTAGGGCCTCGACCACCCCTCGCCGCCGAGATCGTCGGTGAGTTCGAGCACCCTGCCGGCGAGGTCCACCGCGGCGATCCGCGTCCTGCCGTGATCGTCATACTGGAAGTAGACGCGGCGTCCGTCATGGCTCCAGACCGGCTGCCGGATATCGCGATCGATTCCCTCCGCCAGTTGCCGGATCCCGCCGTTGTCGCGCCGCAGCAGGTAAAGGCGCTGTCGCTGGTAGCCCTGGAAGCGGTCGTCGAATCCCGTATAGGCGATCAGCATGCCGTCCGGGGATACGGCGGGCGAGTCATCCGGGCCGAAGCGGCTGGTCAAGGCGCGCATCGTGGCGCTTGCCACGTCGATCGCGTGGATCTCCGTGTCGAGCGGTCTCAGGTCGGCGTCGGCGCGGCGGTTCGCCGAAACCAAGAGCTCCCTGCCGTCCGGGGTCCATTCGAGGTCCGCGTGCTCGTATGGCCCTTCGGTCAGCTGGCGTGCCGTGCCGCCGTCTGCCGGCACGACGAATACCTGGCGATAGGCGTCAGGCAGGAAACCCTCGCCGTCGGCGCGATAAACGACGCGATCGATGACCTGCAGCGGTTCGGCCCATTTCGCCCCCTTAGGGGCGTCCGGCAACTGCACGGCAAGCAATTCCCGCTTCACCGGCACGCGCATCACGAATGCCAGCGACCTGCCGTCCGGCGACCAGGCCAGGCGCGAAGGCGTGTCGGTGAGATCGGTCACGCGAGTCGTGACTCCCGGGCCGAGCCACTTGACGAAAATCTGCGCGCCGCCGTCCGCGTCCGCAGAGATATAGGCGAGCCGCCCGCCATCCGGTGACCAGCGCGGACTCGACTGCTGGGCCGTGCCGCCGGTCAATGGCCGGTGCTCGCCGCCATCGCGCCGCACCAGCCAGATCATGCGGCGCGGCAGGTCGGTCCTGAGATCGAAGGAGCGGCGCAGGTACGCGACCTGCGATCCGTCGGGCGCGATCTGCGGGTCGCTGGCCCATTCCAGGGCGAAGACATCCGCGGACGCGAATGGCCGCGTCGCGGAATCTGCGGCGGACGCCGCCGGCATTGCGAGCAGCAGCAGGGCCGCGAACGCTGTTCTAGAACGCATGTCTGACTCCCGGGCCTCGTCATTTATTGCAACCATGCTAACCTAGCGCCCCCGAACTGGCCGGCCGGAAAATTTCCGGCAGAAATCATGCTGCAGACCATCCACGACAAGCTGAAAGGCGTCTTCGCATTCATCATCCTGGGCGCCCTTGGCGTCGTATTCGTGTTCTGGGGCGTCGACGCCAGTGTCGGCAGCTTCACCAAGGCGCGCGGAATCGAGGTCAACGGCCGGGAACTGGATGTCGAAAGCGTGCGCCGCCAGTATCAGGACGAGCTGTCGCGCTATCAGGCGGCCTTCGGGGCGGCAGGCGTTCCGGAAGAGATGCGGGCCGGATTGCAGACCCAGGCGCTCGAGCAGGCGGTGCGCAATGAACTGCTGCGGCAGCGCACGCGGAAACTGCGCTTTACGACCAGCGACGAGCAGGTGCTGCAGGCCATCCAGCAGATACCGGCCTTCCAGGTCGCCGGCAGGTTTTCGGCCGACGCCTATCACGCGGCGCTGCGCGGAGCGGGGCTGCAGCCGGAGCAGTTCGAGGCGGAGCAGCGCGAATTCGCGATCGCGCGGCAACTCGACCGCGGAATATCGAGTTCGACGATCGTAATGCCGGGCGAGGTCACCCGACGCGTCGCATTGCTGAATGAAATCCGCGAGATCGCCTGGGTCGTGATGCCGACCGCCGATTTCCAGAACCAGGTGACACTCGACGAAGCGGCCATCAAGAGCTACTACGACGGCCACCTGTCCCAGTACATGACCGAGGAACAGGCGGCGATCGAGTATGTCGAGCTCAACATCGATTCGCTGGCGTCGGCCATTGCGACCAGCGAAGACCAGCTGCGCGAATACTATGAGGCGAACCAGGAGCGATTCTCGACCGCGGGCCGGCGCCATGTGCGGCACATACTGATCGCCGCCGGGGACGACGAAGCGGCGGCCGAAGCCAAGGCCAGAAAAGTCTACGATCGCGTCAGTGCCGGGGAGGATTTTGCAGCGCTTGCGCGCGAGCTGTCTGACGACCCCGGTTCGGCGGCCGCCGGTGGCGACCTGGGCTGGGCGCTGCGCGGCGATTTTGTCGCGGCATTCGCCGATGCCGTGTGGGACATGCAGCCCGGCGACACCCGCGAGCCGGTACGGACCGAATTCGGCTGGCATGTGATCCGCCTCGAGCAGGCAGAGCCGGACACCACGCGTTCCTTCGCCGAAGTCAGGGCGGAGATCGAGCCGCAAGTCCGGCGCGCCGAGGTCGAGAAGCAGTTCGGCGACCAGCAGGAATTGCTCGAAACGCTGGCATTCGAGTCGGCGGGAAATCTCGCCGAAATCGCCGCCAGGATGAGCCTGCCGGTCAGGCGCATCGAGCGCTTCACGCGCCAGGGCGGCGGCGAGCTCGGCACCATCCCGGCGCTGGTGCAGGCAGTGTTCGCGGCGGAAGTCATTTCAGGCAGCGAGCTGCGGACCGTGGAACTCGCGCCGGGGCGCGTGGTTGCGGTGCGCGTGACTGCGCACGATCCGGCCCGTGCGCGGCCGCTCCCGGAAGTACGC
>JBAQWM010000205.1:0-5829 GCA_049298915.1 Steroidobacteraceae bacterium
CCCAGGAGCGCCGTCACCGAGCCGACCGCGACACGCAGCGCATCGAACTGCGCGTCGGTGTCATTCGCGAGTACGCCCGGCGTCGCGAAGGTCGTGGTGCCCGGGTTGTCGTTTACAGTGACGTAGAAGAGATCCGGGTTCGCAACCGGGTTGGCAGGACCCGCTGTCGTGAATTGCGCCGAACTGTCGGGCCCGACGTTGCCCGCCGCGTCCATGGCGCGAACCTGGAAGGTATAGGTCGTGGAGTGCGTGAGACCCGAGAGACCGGTGCTCAGGACCACGCCGATCGGCGTCCAGGTGAAGCCGTCCAGCGAATACTCGTAGCCGGTGACACCGACATTATCGGTGGCCGCCGTCCAGTCCGCGGTCGCGGTGGTCATCGTGATATTCGCGAAGGTCGGCGTGCCCGGTGCCGTCGGCGGCTCGCTGTCAGGCGGCGGAGGATCCGTCGTAAATGGAGCCGAGCTTTCGGCGGGCCCGATATTGCCCGCAAAGTCCCTGGCACGGACCTGGAATGTATAGAGCGTGGACGGTGTCAGCAGCCCCGTCAGATCGACCGTCAGGACATTGCCGATCGACGTCCAGGCGAGGCCGTCGAGCGAGTAATCGTAGCCGGTGACCCCGATATTGTCGGTGGCCGCCGTCCAGGTCGCCGTCGCGCCATTGTGCGTGACGTCCGTGATTGCCGGTATGCCCGGTGCCGTCGGCGGCTCGCTCTCAGGCGGCGGATCATCCGTCGTGAATGAGTTCGAGCTGGCGGGCCCGATATTGCCCGAAAAGTCCCTGGCGCGGACATAGAACGTATAGAGGGTGGACGGAGTGAGTCCCGACAGGTTGACTGTCAGGACATTGCCGATCGACGTCCAGCCGAGGCCGTCGAGCGAATAATCGTAGCCGGTGACCCCGACATTGTCGGTCGCCGCGGTCCAGTTCGCGGTCGCGCTGTTGAAGGTGATATTCGAGAATGTCGGCGTGCCCGGTGCCGACGGCGGCACGCCTTCAGGCGGCGGGGGCGGCCCGATCCGCGCCATCTGGTCAAAGAAACCGTAGGTGCCGGCTGCGGCCGGCATGAACAAAAGGTCAGCAGTCTTCGCGGCCGGCAGCAAGAGCGAAGTCTGGCTGCGGGTGACAGGGGCCAGGTGGCCGTCTTCCGCCACGATGTCGAAGCGCCCGCCGATCAGCTGCGGCGCATGATTGAGAAGCCCCGCATTCACGAGGCGGAGCAGCACCCGCTCGCCCGCCCCCGCCGTGATCGCGGGCAGCACCGGGCCGTCGAGCGGAACGCCGTTGACCAGGAGCACGCGCGGCTGATAACCGCCGGCGGTCGCATTGACCGGGCTTGGCGGACTGTGTAGCGCGGCATCGACTTCGCTGAGCACATAGAGGCGGGAGGAATCATACGGGACGCCCGGGTACGCGCTGCCCGGCACATCATCGTGCACCATTGCACCGTAGAGCCCCATCTGCACCTGCAGCTGCACATGCGAGCCGCTCTGGTACAGGTAGGTGCCCGGACGCAGTTCTGCGTCGGTCCAGCTGTAATCGCCGTCGGCCCCCGGCGGAAGTTCCGGGACCAGGGACTGCAGACGCCCATTGACCCGCGGGGCGCCGGCCGGCAGCGGGGCATTTGGCTGCGCCACCAGGTGGACTGAAGTGGCTTCAGTGAGTGAATTCCTGAGATGAATGGTCAGCCCCTCGCCGGGCGGAACCGTGATCGTCGGACCGGGAGATGATGCGGTCGCCGCCGCGCAACCCGCAAACGAGCCGCCGCAATCTGCATAACCCCACATCGTGGTGCCGGCCAGCACACCGGCGCCGGAGGTAAAGGCCTTGGCTTCGAGCCAGACTTCCGCCGCCTGAGCCGCGGGAGCTCCGAGGATCAGCGCCAGAGCCGCGGCGAAGCCGCGCATGAGCATTTTGTTGCTGGTTGTCATCTGTCCGTCCTCAGTATTCCTGCTTCGGCTCGATCAGTCGATGTCGCCGTTGGCATCAATCACTACGCCCGGGCCCTCGACGATCAGCATCGTCATCATGCCGCCCGGGAAAACGTCGTCATTGGTCAACTCGCGCTCGGTGTGCGAGTGCCACATGAATGTGTAGCCGTTGCCGGGATTGAGTCCTCCCTGCAGGGGCGGTATCGGCACCGCCCCTTCCAGGAACGGGCTGCCGGTCCAGAATCCACCCATCGTCACAGCCTGCTGTTCAGGCAGGGTCACAGGGAAAGGCATGCAATGGCTGCCCGGATCCTCGTTGACAACCCGGCTGGCACTCGTGGCGGCAGGACTCGAGCAGTCGTCCCCGCTATGGCCGTAGGCGTCCCAGTTCAGGCCCTTGCCGGTCCAGGTAAAGATCGCATCAATGGTGCTGCCGGGCGGCGTCTGGATCGTGTAGTTCGAGATGGCCTGATCCGGGAGCTTGGCTGCCTTGTCCTGCAACTCCGGCGCCGTGTCCTCGAAATCCGGATATTTCTCATTGGCATTGGGCGCGCTTTCGAGCACCCGGCCGTCGCGGGCGATCATCCAGGCGTTGTTGCCGTGATGATGGAAGGGATGAATCTCCTTGCCCCCACCGACCAGGCGCATCAGCACGCGCTCGCCCGGATGCATGCGCGCCAGCGCATTGTAGGGCTGCAGCGGCAACCAGAAGACGTCGGCCTTCAGCAAGGTGTCGGGTCCGTTGCGGCCATTCAGGAACCACAGCGTCGACTTGCTGCTTGCCGTGTCGACCTTGGTGCAGACATCCGGCGCCCGGTGCGCGAGCGGATCCGGCGTCGGCTCGCCGGCGGCGAGCGCCTGCTGGATCACGTCCTCGGCCGCGTGCAGGCAGCGATCGATCTCGCTCATGAAGAACAGGTATTCGCGGTCGTAGGCGCTGCTCTTGTGACCGTAGGCGCGGCGGTTGTTGTCGTTTCCTTCGTCGAATCCCGACGGCCGCACGATCAGGGTGCCGACCAGGCCCATCTCGATCTGGAGGTCAGTCTCCGTGCCGCTGTGATAGAGATAGGTGCCCGGCGCCGAGGCGTCGAAAGTATAGGTTACCGGCGTGCCCGCGCCGCCCGCCGCCACTTCCCTGGTCAGCAGGCCATCGATATCGCCACCCGTCGTCGTCACGCCCGACTGTCCCGGGAACACGATCGACACCGGCAGGCGCAGGGTATTTGAAAGCGTGACTTCCACGGTATCGCCCTCGTCGACGATCAATGTCGGACCCGGGTACTGCATCGTTGCGCCCGTGCCATAGCCCCAGGCCAGCAGCTGATTGCCGTCGCCGAGCGTGATCTGCCCGGTGCGCGCCGTCAGGCTGAATGAGCACGTCGATCCACTGCAGTGGCTCCCACCCGGCACACGGCCGATGCCGGCTACGGCTGCCTCGGCGTACTGCAGCGGCACCAGCAGTGCCAGCGCGAACGGCAGTACGGAGATCTTCACTAGCTTGTTCATTCTCTTAAGCCTCCCGGCAATCAGTTGATGACGATTTCCGTCATCATTCCGCCGAAGTCCTCCGGACCGTTGCTGAGCGCCTCGAGGTTGGTCGAGTACAGCAGGTAGGTGCCCGGTGCGACGCCCGCGGTTTCGATCAGCACGTCGACCGCCTCGCCGCCACCCAGGGTCACGGAGTTGGTCGTGTAGTACAGGTTCGACGCCGCATTACCCTTGGGTCCGCGCAGGATGTGCGCGCCGGTCCCGACGACCTTCATCGGCAGACCGGTCGTGGCAAGCGTGTAGAAGCGCGTGACATTCAGGTTGCTGATTCGGAGCAGCAGCCTCTGGCCCGCATTCGCTTCGATGCGCGTGTGAACGGTCTGCGAAGACTCGTTGCTGCTCGCCACCCCCACTGCGACCTTTTCGTCCGGCGCAGGGAGCGGCAGCGGATTGATGGTATCCGGATATCCGCGGCCATTCAGCATCGGGTAGTCGTCGTGCATGTTCAGGAACGGCAGCGGCTGCACCCCAATGTGCTCGTCGTGGAAGTTCCTGTCCATCGAGCCGATCTGGATCGGTACTTCGACGTCATAGCCGGTCGAGCCGTCGTTGTCGTTGTAGGCGAACTTGTTGAATCCGCCGTGCGACGAGCCATTCTGTGCCGGCCGCACGTACAGGTTGCCCAGCATGCCCATCTGCATGTGCTCAGGCGCCTCGACATGGCAGTGGTACATGAATGTACCCGCTTCAACGATCTTGTAGTAGTAGGTGAAGCTGAAGCCCATGTTGATCGTGATGCTGCTCTCCGGCACGCCGTCGAACACGGTGCCCGCATTCGGGAAGCCGTGGAAGTGCACGCTGTGCGGATCGAACAGGTCCGGACGCAACAGGGTGCCGACATTGGTGAGCGTGAGGTACACCTCGTCGCCTTCGTCGAAGTCGAGCGTCGGCGCCGGGAACTGGGCATTCAGGATGCCGGTCTCGATCGCCTGGCCTTTCGGAACGCCCGTCACGTCGCTGAAGCCGAAGGTATACAACTCGGCGCCATCCGCCATCTTGATCCAGCCATCGCCGGCCGCGAGGTGCCTGCATACCGCATCCGGGTGTGCCGGATCCGGCGTGTCGATGACCGCATCGCCATCGGTGTCGCCCGGGCACTGCACATAGTCCGTGCTCTGGCGCGGGCCGTTGGCACCGGCCGATGCGACCGGCACCTGGACGAGCGTGAAGCTCGGCGGGCCGGTGCCGCTGGCCGTGATGTTCACGGTATCCCCGGGTAGGAAGTCCGGGCCGGCTCCGGTCGAGAAGTTCCAGGCACCTGCGCCGACGGTCGTGGAGCCGATCAGGACATTGCCGCGATCACGCCGGAATGTGACCGTTCGCCCGTTCAGGCTGCCGAGACCGGAGAAGGTCCACACGCCACCACCGCCGCCAGCCGGGAAGTACTGCATGCTCGTTGCCGCAAGCTCGCGGCTCAGCGTCACGGTCGCGACGTTGCTGGTGCGGGTAGTGCCACCACTAGGACCGGTCAGAATGGTCGCGGATGCCTGGTAGGTGAAGGACGTCACGCCGACGAAGCTTGCCGCCGGCTGGAATATGAATGCTCCACTCGGTGCGAGCGAGACCGATCCACCGCTTGCCAGGTTGGACACGAGCTCTGCAGTCATCGCCCCATAGGCAGCCGAGGCCGAGTCGTTGCCGAGTACGCCAGGCGCTGCAACGGAGAATGTTCCGCTGACATTGACGGTGTACGAATTATTGGCCGCAACCGGCGGACCGGCCAGACTCCGGGCGTTCAGGACGAAGGTCTGCTCGTCGCTGTTGCCCCCGCTCTCGACCCGGATCTTGACAGTGTTGACGCTGATTACCTGCGACGGCGTCCAGGTCATCAGACCCGCCGTGCTGATCGTGGCAGCGGATTGCAGTTGCTGCCATTGAGGAGCTTGCAGGTCACGATATAGGTGATTGCCGTACCGTTCGGGTCGACCGCGACTACCTGGTAGCTGTATTGCTGGCCGACGAAGGCATTGAGGCTCGGCGGCGTCGACAGGATCTGCGGCGCTACGTTGTTCGCCTGTGCGACTGCAGACCTTTCGTCCGCGCCGAGATCGGTGCGGATCAATACGATGCCATCCGACCTGCCGTCCACTGGCCGCTTGTCGGCGTCGAAGTCCCTGAGCAGCTCCGGGAACAGCGTCAGCATGCCATTGGTGTCGCCGGTGATAGTCGGGTCGATCGCCGATGAACCGTTTTCCAGATGGTAGTCGCCGACGAGCGACAGCGGACCATGGACCACGTTGACGAAGTTGCCGCCCTCGTCGCCGACTGCCGACGAGAGCAGCGCCGTATTGAAGGATGCGGGATTGAACGCACCCGCCGGGAGTGTCCCGTTCGAGCGGTTGTAGTA
>JBAQWM010000206.1:0-5950 GCA_049298915.1 Steroidobacteraceae bacterium
GCTCGTGCGCCGCGACGGATCGTTCACGGTCGCCGCCGGCAGGCTGCGCCGCATCGGCGCCGGCGGCGTGGGCTCGGAGCTCCCGCTGCCGGCAGGCTCTCCCTGGTGGGCCTGGGTCGAGACCGTGCCGGCGGAATTCGACATCGACGGTGCGACGCTCGAGCAGTACCTGTCCTGGTACGCGCGCGAGCGCGGACTCGAACTGAGCTGGCTGGATGCGGCCTCGCGCGAGAACTCCACGCGCGTCCGTCTAAGCGGCTCGATCCGCGGCCTCGGACTCGACGAGGGCCTGCGGACGGTCGCAAGCATCGCCGACTTCAGCTATTCGCTGACCGGCAGCGCACTGCAGGTCCAGGTTCAGTGAGCGGGCGCATTCCGGCGATCCTGGCGGCCTGGCTCGCGGCTTCAACCGCACTCGCCGAGCCCGTCGCGCAGACGACGCTCGTGGAGGCGATCGAGCGGGCACGCGCCGAGGGTGCCGAGATCGCCTATTCCACGCAGCTCGTGCAGGGCGGCATGACGGCCGATACTGCCGCCCCGGGCGAATCTGCGCTCGCGGCACTGCGGCGCGCGCTCGAGAAAAACGGGCTTGCGCTCGCGCCAGGCACCGGCAATCGCTGGCTGGTCGTGCGCGCGCAAGCTGCCGTTGCGCCGGACCAGGGCGCAGGGTCCGTGCCCCCGGAAAGCCCCGTGCGACTGGCGCTCGTCATCGTCACGGCCAGCCGTCATTCGCTCTATGACGCGGGAAATCAGGGCGAGCACTTCCTGAGCGGCGATGACATCCGGCGCATGCCACACATGGCGGATGATGCCTCCCGCGCCTTCCAGCGACTGCCAGGCGTCGCGGCCAGCGACTACCAGGCGCCCTTCAACCTGCGCGGCGGCACGACGGACGAGGTCAAGGTCCAGCTCGACGGCCAGGAGATCGCCGATCCCTACCACATGCGCGTCCTGTTCCGGCCGCTCAGCATCATCGACGCCGGGATCATCGACCGGGCGCAGGTCCTGACCGGCGGCTACACGGCCGAGCACGGCAATGCGATGAGCGGCGTCATCGACATCGACACGGGCCGGCCCGACGGCCCGCCCGTGCACGAGCTGGGCGTCAGTTTCGTCAGCGCCTTCCTGAGGACACGCGGCGAATCCGCGGACGGACGCGCCGCCTGGCGGGTCTCGGCCCGGCGCGGCTATCTCGACCTGCTCGCCGACCAGGTCACCGAGAGCGGCGAGGAACTCAAACCTCGCTACGCCGATCTCTACGCCGGATTTGATTATTCGCTGAACGACGCCGTCGAGCTCCAGGCGCGCGCGCTCATCGGCAACGACGACGTGAGCTTCACGGATCCCGCCGACGGCGAAGACTTCGGGGAGGACAGCAAGCTGCAGTACTACTGGCTCGCTGCCGAAGTCACGCCGACCGATGGCGTCATCGGTCGCACCGCGATCTTACGAAGCAGCGTGGACAGCCGCGAGGCCGGCAGCCAGATCAATCCTCCCTTCGAGCAGATCCTGCGCGACTACCGCCACGATTACGAAAGCACCGGCGTCCAGACCGACTGGACCTTCGAGCGGGACGAGCGGCGCCTGTTCAAGCTGGGCGCGCGCTGGCGCGACCTCGCGGGCAATTACGACTTCGAACTGGATGCGGTGCGCCGCAACGACTTCGTCGACGGCGGATTGCCCTACGGCGTCATGCGCGCCATCACGCATGCCGCCAGCGGCGACGATGCATCCGCCTACGCCGCCTGGCGCCAGCGCGTCGGCGAGCGCTTCATCACCGAGGTCGGCCTGCGCTGGGACCGGCAGAACTACGCCGACACCGGCGACGATTCGCAGGTCTCGCCCCGCGTCAACGTGCTCTGGCGGCTCAACGACCGCGCGGCGCTGCGCTTCGCCTGGGGCGAGTTCTGGCAGCCGCAGGCGATCGAGGGCCTCGACGCGCCCGACGGCGATCTCACGTTCTACCCGGCGGAGCAGGCGGAACACCGCGTCGTCGGACTGAGCTGGCGCTTCGCCTCCGGCCTGCAACTGAAGGCAGATGCCTACGACAAGCGCTACCGCAATCCGCAGCCCCGTTACGAGAGCCTGATCGACCTCTACGAGTTCTCGCCCGAGAGCAACTTCGACCGCGTCCGCATCCACGCGGACTCGGGCCATGCCTGGGGCGCCGAGCTGACGCTGCAAAGTCCGCGCAACGGGACCCTGAGCTGGTGGGCCAATTACAGCTGGGCACATGCCGAGGACCGGTTCGACGGACGCGACGAGCGCCGCAGCTGGGACCAGCGCCAGGCGTTGACCGCCAGCGTCGCCTGGCAGGGTGCGAAATGGAGCGTGAGCGCCATCGGCCGCTGGCACAGCGGCTGGCCGCGCACCCCTATCGACGTCGTGCCGATCGTGGACGCCGGCGGCAATGTGGTCGGCTACGACGCCGATCTCTCGCGCCGCAACCAGGATCGCTACGACGAGTACTCGCGCATCGACGTACGCTTCTCGCGCCGCGTGCCGCTATCGCGCGGGAGCTTCCAGTACTACCTGGAGATCTTCAACGTACTGGACGCGAGCAATCCCTGCTGCACCTCGGGGAACGTGCTGACCATCAATCCCGGCGTCAGCGTGACGCCGACCATCGACGACTACCTCCCGCGTTTCCCCTCCTTCGGGTTTCTCTGGAGATTCGGGCCGGGCGCTGGCTGAGGCGGCGCAACGGATTTTCCGCCTTTCAGCGACTCCGGACACGTGGATCGTGACCTGAGCCACCCACCGCGCCACAATGCCTCCATGTGCAGGGATGCCCTATCCGGCTTCCACCCCGCCGTCGCCGCCTGGTTCCGCGGCCGATTCCCCGGCGGGGCCACCGAGGCGCAGACTCGGGCCTGGCTCGTCACCTCGGAGCATCGGAACGCCCTCATCGCCGCGCCCACCGGCTCCGGCAAGACGCTGGCCGCTTTTCTCTCTGCAATCAATGACTTGGTGGTCGAGGGGCTCACGCGGGGGCTCTCGGACGAGGTCCACGCCCTCTACGTCTCGCCGCTGAAGGCGCTCTCGAACGACATCCAGAAGAACCTCCAGGAACCGCTCGCTGGTATCCGCGACCAGTTGCTCGAGCAGGGGTTGCCGGACGTCGCGATCCGCGACGCCGTGCGCACGGGCGACACCTCGGCCATCGAGCGCAACCGCATGCGCCGTAGCCCGCCGCACATCCTGGTGACGACGCCGGAGTCGCTCTTCATCCTGCTGACTTCGGAATCCGGTCGCTCGATGCTGAAGAGTGTCAGGAGCGTGATCGTGGACGAGCTGCATTCGGTTGCCGGCAGCAAGCGCGGCTCGCACCTGATGCTGTCGCTGGAGCGGCTCGAAGCGCTCTGCGCGAAGCCGCCCGTTCGCGTCGGCCTCTCCGCCACCGTGAAGCCGCTCGATGCGATGGCCCGCTTCCTGATCGGCGCCCGCGCGGCCGAGGTCGAGATCGTCGACACCGGTCATGTGCGCGAGCGGGATCTCGCGCTCGAACTGCCGCGCTCGCCGCTCGACGCGGTGATGGCGAACGAGGTCTGGAGCGAGCTGTACGAGCGTCTCGCCGAGCTGGTCCAGGCGCACCGGACCACACTCATCTTCGTCAACAACCGGCGCCTCGCCGAGCGTGCGACCCGCCACCTCGCCGAGCGGGTCGGTGCCGGGAATGTCGCGACCCACCACGGTAGCCTTTCGAAGGAGCACCGGTTGCGCGCCGAGCAGCGCCTCAAGGCCGGCGAGCTCAAGGCCCTCGTCGCCACCTCCTCGCTCGAGCTCGGCATCGACATCGGTGACATCGACCTGGTCTGCCAGATGGGCTCACCCCGCCTGATCTCTGCGCTGCTCCAGCGCGTGGGCCGCGCGGGACATGCGATCGGCGCAATCCCGAAGGGCCGGCTGTTCCCGCTGTCGCTCGACGACCTGGTCGAGTGCACCGCGCTCCTCGACAGCGTGCGGCGCGGCGAGCTCGACCGCATCCGCGTGCCGGCCAAGCCGCTGGATGTTCTCGCCCAGCAGATCGTCGGCGAAGTCGCCTGCCGCGAATGGGGCGTGGAAGAACTGTTCGCGACCTTCCGGCGGGCAGAGCCCTATGCGGATCTCGGCGCGGCGGAATTCGAGCAGCTGCTCCAGATGCTCGCCGAGGGCTACTCGACCCGGCGCGGCCGGCGTTCGGCCTACCTGCACTACGACACGGTCAACCGACGCCTGCGCCCGCGGCGCGGCGCACGGCTCACCGCCGTGACCAACGCCGGCGTGATTCCTGACCAGTTCGACTACGACGTGGTGCTGAACCCGGAGGGCTATCGCATCGGATCGATCGGCGAGGACTTCGCCTTCGAGAGCATGCCCGGCGACATCTTCCAGCTCGGCAACGCCTCCTACAAGGTGCAGAAGGTCGAGGTGAACAAGGTCTACGTCGAGGACGCGCGCGGCGCGCCGCCCACTCTTCCGTTCTGGCTCGGCGAGGCGCCGGCGCGGAGTGATGAACTCTCCGCCGCGGTCTCGCGGCTGCGCGAGCAGGCCCTGGAAAAACTGGAGGGCGAACCGGAGGCTTGCGAACGCTGGCTGGAGCATGATCTCGGACTTGCGCCACTCGCGGCGAACCAGCTCGCCCGGTACTTCGCAGGCGGCAAGCTCGCGCTCGGGGCGCTGCCGACGCGGGACACCGTCGTGTTCGAGCGCTTCTTCGACGAGGTGGGTGACACGCACCTCGTGATCCACTCGACCTTCGGCTCGCGCATCAACCGGGCCTGGGGGCTGGCGCTGCGCAAACGCTTCTGCCGTCAGTTCAACTTCGAGCTCCAGGCCTCCGCACTCGAGGACAGCATCGTGCTCTCGCTCGGGCCCACGCACAGCTTCCCGCTCGAGGACGTGAAGGGCTTCCTCAAGTCCGCCACCGCGCGCGACGTCCTGGTGCAGGCGCTGCTCGATGCGCCGATGTTCGGCACGCGCTGGCGCTGGGATGCCGCCATCGCGCTCGCCCTCAAGCGCATGCGCAACGGCAAGCGCCTGCCCGCCCCGTTCCAGCGCGCGGATTCCGAGGACCTGCTCGCCGTCGTGTTCCCCGACCAGCTCGCGTGCGCGGAGAATCTGACCGGCGCGCGGGAGATTCCCGACCACCCGCTCGTGAAGCAGACCATCGACGACTGCCTGCACGAGACCATGGACGTGGACGGATTCCTTGCATTGCTGAAGCGCATCGAGGACGGCGAGGTCGAGGTGCTGTGCCGCGACCTCACGGGGCCCTCGCCGCTCTCGCACGCCATCCTCGGCGCGCGGCCCTATGCATTCCTGGACGACGGCGATGCCGAGGGGCGCCGCACGCGCTCGGTCTCGGCCGATCGCCTGCTGGATCCGAAAGACGCCGCCGACCTCGGCCGCCTCGATCCCGATGCGATCGAACGCGTCAAGACCGAAGCCTGGCCCGAAATCAGCAGTCACGACGAGCTGCATGATGCGCTCGTCGTCCACGGCTTCCTGACCTCGCAGGAGATCGAGCCATGGAGTTCGCAGCTTGCGCGCTTGCAGAAAGAGCGGCGCGTGGTGCCGCGCGAGCGGCTCTGGCTTGCGGTCGAGCGGGCAGCGGAGTTCGACCGCGCCAAGGCCGGCGACACCGAGGCGCTCGCGGAAATTCTACGCAGCCGCCTCGACCTCCTTGGGCCGGTCACCGAGGCTGTGCTCGGCACGCCGCTCGGCCTGCCAGAGTTCCAGATCCGCGCTGCGCTCCTGGCCCTCGAGTCGCAGGGTTCCGTGATGCGAGGCCGCTTCAGTGGCGGCGCCGAGGAATGGTGCGACCGGCGATTGCTGCTGCGCATCCACCGCTACACCCGCGACCGCAGGCGCAGCGAAATCCAGGCCGCGCCGCCCGCGCAGTTCATGCGCTTCCTGTTCCGCTGGCAGCGCGTGGCGATGGAGGGCCATGACGACCGGCGCGAGGGTG
>JBAQWM010000207.1:0-7263 GCA_049298915.1 Steroidobacteraceae bacterium
AAGCCGGCCTACGACGCCTATGACGAAGGGCGGAAGGCACTGTCGGAAAAAAAACCGGATCTCGCGCTGAGCAGGGCCGAGCAGGCGATCCGACTCGAGCCTGATGAAGGGCACTTCCACGCACTGAAGGGCGACGCCCTGCTGGTGCAGAAGAAGTTCGCTGCAGCGAGAGATGCCTACACGGCCGCGATCGGGCGCAATGACCAGTTCTTCTACTATCACCTGCAACGCGGGCTGGTCGCCGAGCGCCAGCTGGACGATGAATCAGCCCGTCGAGACCTCGAGACGAGCATCAGGCTCCTGCCAACCGGCCCCGCGTACTACTCGCTCGGCAATATTGCACTGCGCACAGGCCAGCGCGATGCGGCGCGGCAGTACTTTGCGCAGGCCGCCGGCGCCGAAGGGCCGGTCGGCGAGGCGGCGACGGTTGCGCTGATGAAGCTGGAGCTGCCCGGCAATCCGGAGAAATACCTGCAAAAACAGGCTGCGCTCGATGCGGGCGGCAAGCTGATAGTCGCGATCGCGAATGGGACCAGAGTCCCGGTCACCGGACTCGTGATCTCGGTGCAGTACCTCGACAGCGATGGCCGGCCTCGCGAGTTCCGTCGCGAGCTCAGCGGCCCGCTTGCTGCCGGCCAGCAGACCCAGATCGCGACCGGACTGGGACCATTCCAGAACGACAGCCAGGTCCGCGTTTCAATCGTCGGCGCCCGGGTGGTGGAGTAAGCGCATGGAAATCACGACTGCAATGGTGACGCATCCGGTCGCCGTTCTTGCGGTCCTGCTGGCGATCCTTGCGGCCATTTTCTGGTTCGGCGAGACCAGGCCCGGCAAGCGGCTGTTCAGCGTGGTTCCAAGCCTGATCTTCTGCTACTTCCTGCCGACGACGCTGACGACGCTTGGCGTACTGCCGTCGGAATCCCCCCTTTACGACTGGATCAAGGCATATCTGCTTCCCGCCAGCCTGATGCTGCTGATACTGGCGCTTGATCTGCCAGGCATCCTGAAGCTCGGGCCGCGGGCCCTGGTCATGATGTTGACAGGCACCGCGGGAGTCATGATCGGCGCGCCGATCGCGCTGTGGATTTTCTCATCCTGGGTTCCTCCCGATGCCTGGCAGGGAATGGCTGCCCTGTCCGGCAGCTGGATCGGCGGCGGCGCGAACATGGTTGCGCTGGCGCAGATTGTCGGAACCTCGGACACGATGTTCGGGATGATGGTCATCGTCGATGTCACGATCGCGAATATCTGGATGGGCGTTCTGCTTTACTTTGCCGGCCAGCAGCAACGCATCGACCGCTTCACCGGAGCCGACACATCGGCGATCGAAGAACTGAAGCGCCGCGTCGCCGAATTCACCGCCAGCACGGCGCGCATTCCGACGCTGGCGGACCTGATCCTGATCGTCGCGATCGGATTCGGCGGCATGTGGCTCGCGACGCTCGCCGGCCGCGCGATCGGGGAAGGATCCGCCATCTTCGATGCGACCGTCTGGAAGTTCATCATCGTCACCGCGCTTGCCATCGCACTTTCATTCACACCTGCGCGAAAGCTGGAGGGGGCAGGGGCCTCGCGGATCGGCACGCTGATGCTCTACCTGCTGATCGCGAGCATCGGCGCACACGCCGATTTCACGGAAATGAAGGAGGCGCCGATCCTGGTTGC
Source organism: Steroidobacteraceae bacterium (assembly GCA_049298915.1). Taxonomy (GTDB): domain Bacteria; phylum Pseudomonadota; class Gammaproteobacteria; order Steroidobacterales; family Steroidobacteraceae; genus SCUD01. The sequence goes on from JBAQWM010000207.1 coordinate 1,666, forward strand.
GGTCGGCGCCGTCTGGATGCTGTGCCATGCCGCAGTGCTGCTGGCGGTCGGCTGGATGATCCGCGCCCCGGTTTTCTTCGTCGCGGTCGGGTCACAGGCCAATATCGGCGGCGCGGCGAGCGCGCCAATCGTGGCTGCGGCATTTCACCCGAGTCTCGCGCCGGTTGGAGTCCTGCTGGCCGTGCTTGGATACGTCCTGGGAACCTATTGCGGGCTCATCGTCATGGGTCTGCTCCGGATGGTTGCCGGAGTCTGAGCGCATTGCATCCGCGCGCGGGCGGCATTTCAGCAGCCGAGCGATAAACTCAGCCGGGCGTGACGCAGCAGCCGCCGCTGGTAGTCCAGTTCGTCGGTTCCGGCTTTCGCGAGGATCAACTTGAACAACTGCCTGCGGTCGCTGGCATTCCAGCGGCCCTCATCCGTCAGGGCAAGGACCAGTGACGCCCAGCGGCTGAGCATTTCCTGTTGATGAGGCTTCAGGCGCGGCGCCTGCGCGCGCCCCAATCGGGCCAGCGCATCCACGAACATCGATTTGCGGCGCGCGTCGGGGCCGCGCTGCCCGTAGCGCCGCGACGCGTCCGTCGCGGCAGCGAGCCAATGCTGGATCAGGGGCAACTCTGCCTTGCGTCGCGGATGCAGCGAGTAGAAAAGGTGCCACCGTGCCAGCGTGCGCAGCGTGCGTGCGGAGCTGCGGTAATTCCCATTGGCAGCGCGCCTTGCGATTTCGCGCGCTGCCATGCGCCGGGCCGCGGCTGCACGCGGGCGGAATCCGAGCCGGTGATAGAACCACCAGGCGCCGGAGTCGATGCCCTCGTCATTGCCGGCCCCGAGCTGGTAGGGCTCCACGCTGAAATCCGCGCAGCCGAACAACTGGCTGGCGGCTGCGATGAAGCGCGCGAATATCCAGGCGGTCCCCGCACCCCGGAAGGTCTCGAAGGTGTTGAATGACAGCGCGCCGTGCCGGCCAAGCACCTCGACCTGGATATAACCGACCGGCACGCCGTTCTTCAGCGTCAGTGCGGTGTAAGTTGCCGGCAGCGTCGCGCGCCGCACGGGAATCATGCCCATCATGGCAAAAGCGAGGCCGTGGTCGTCTTCGATCAGGAATACGTCGCGCGGATTCGCAAACTGGAAGGCGGCGACATCGCGCTCACGCGTGATCATCGATATGCGCGCGAGCCTGATTGCGGCCTTCGCATCGCTGCCGCGCAGCGGCCGGACCCGACGCGGTCCGCGCCGCGCCTCGACGCGAAGATCGGGATAACCTTCCGGCAGCGCGCCACTCTGGAACGCAATGCGGGACCGGTTGAATCGCGCGGTCGTGCGCTCGGGGGTGCTGCGGCCGGCGCGCAGCAGGTACGACATGTCGAGACGGTCGCCGAAGGCCTCGCGACTGAAATCATCGCCGGGCATGGCGGCGATCAGGCTGATCAGGAAATCGGCGTCGGTCATGCCGCGCGGCAGCAGTCGGGCGAGCGGCGCGAGGTCGACTGCATGCTGTGCGATGAGCCACTCGGCCTGTGCCGGTTCCAGCAGTTGCGGCAGCGCCGCGAGGATTTCACGGGTCGCTTCTTCGTCGTCCCGATCCAGCACCAGGGCGCCGGGCCAGTTGCTGGCGATCCACTGCGCCGTCGGCCAGAAGAAACGGTAGGGCGTATCGGTGCCGGCAATGCCAGTGCCGGCCAGAGCCGCGCGATGGCGGCGCAGATCCGGCCGGCGGCTGAAGCCACGCAGCATCCGGCGCACGCGACCGCGGATCCGGCGATCGTCCGGGTAAGCATCCAGAAAACACAGTATTTCATGCAGCCGCCGCAACTGGGGCGCAGATCCGAGCCTGGCGACTGCGAGAACCGAAAGCCGGGCCAGCTTTCGCGCGGCCAGCCCCGGGCCGTAACGGCGCGCGTCCCGTTCCAGCGCTTTCAGTGCGAGTGCAGCCCTGCGACTTGCCACGGGTCGATCCTAGCAGGCCAGCTGCGATAGAGTATCTGCCGGTGCGCAACATCGTCATCCCGCTGATCCTCATCCTGCCGGTGTTCTGCGGCGACGCCGGTGCTGAGGCGGTCACGAGACTCGACGAAGCCGCAGCGGGGAGATTCGCCCGCCTGGCGCTCCACTGCGTGCACCTCGAGTATCCCAACAAGATCGGGCATGTGCTCGGAAGCGATGCCGATGTGCGCCCGCCCAGGGAGCTGACGCCGGCTTTCTTCGGCTGCTACGACTGGCACTCGTCGGTGCACGGGCACTGGCTGCTGGCGCGGCTTGCGCGCCTGCAGCCGCAGGCCGGATTCGCGCCCGCGGCACGCGCTGCACTGGACCTGAGTATTTCCGAGGCGAAGATTGCGGTGGAGCTGGCCTATCTGCGTGGCGCCGGGCGCAGGTCTTTCGAGCGGCCTTATGGTCTCGCCTGGCTCCTGCAGCTGGCGGCGGAATTGAGGAACTGGCGCGATCCGGACGCACAGCGCTGGGCAGCCATCCTGCGGCCGCTGGAAATCGAGGCGGCGGATCGAATCAGGTCCTGGTTGCCGAATCTCAGTTATCCGATCCGGGTCGGCGAGCACTCGCAGACTGCCTTTGCCTTCGGACTGATCCGCGACTGGTCGGTGGCGGCTGGTGACGGGTCGATGACGGCGCTGATCGATGAACGGAGCCGCGCGTATTACCTGGCAGACCGGGAATGTCCGCTGCACTATGAACCCTCGGGCGAGGATTTCCTGTCGCCCTGCCTGGCGGAGGCGGACCTGATGCGGCGCCTGATGACGCCAGGAGAATTCTCCGGCTGGCTCCGCGGCTTCCTGCCGCAGATTCCGAAGGGCAAGCGCGTCGACTGGTTGCAGCCCGGCGTGGTGACGGATCGCAGCGATCCCAAGCTGGCACATATAGACGGGCTGAATCTCAGCCGCGCCTGGATGCTGCTGGGAATTGCCTCAGGACTGCCGCCGGGTGATGCACGCCGCGCGTCACTTGATGCGGCTGCCGGCGCACATGCTGCGGCGGCGTTGCCCGCCGTCACCGGCGAGCACTACGAAGGTGGTCACTGGCTCGGCAGTTTTGCGGTTTATCTGCTGGGCGACTCCGGCCGCTAGGCCGAAGCCGCCCGCAGTCTGGCGCTTACTTGAAGTCGATGCGGCGGAAAGTCATCTCGCCGAAGAACGTGCGCAATTCCTCGTAGCCCTCGACAATCTTGTCCTGCTTGTCCTGGGCGAGCATGGCGCGAGTCTCGGTCTGCATCTTCTTGAACTTGACGCCGTCAGGATCTGAAACGGCGCCATTGGGCATCTTCGTCACCAGCATCATGTTGAAGTCGCGATTGGCGGTCGTCTCGCTCAGGTAGACGAAGCAGTCGACCACGACACCATTCTTCTTGCCGACTTCGCAGCCGGTCATCCAGGTCTGCTTGAGTCCCTCAAGATAGTCATCGATGCGGTTCGGGTTCACCTTCACCATCGTGACATTCCAGACTTCCTTGCTGGGCGTGTAGTCGGTGTAAGCCTCGAAGGCCTGAGCCGAGCTCCCCAGCACGAACGCGGCGGCAGCCGCTGCAATTGAAATTCTCTTCATCATCTGACGATCTCCCCACTTTGGTCTTGTGAAATCCCCGGTCTGTATCCGGGCATCCCGATATCATAAACTTTTTGCGGCCGCGCCGCCCTGCAGGTAATCGACGGCGATGTGCAGCATGGACTTGAGTCCCACAGCCAGGCCGCTCTCGTCCACGAAGAATCGGTCGGAATGGTTGTCCGGCGCCATCCGCAGGTCCAGTCCGGGCGGCGTGATGCCGACCCAGTAGTAGACACTCGGCGCCGCGGCTGCGTAGTAGGAGAAGTCCTCCGCAACGGTCTGCAAGCCGATCGCCCTGACGGCTTCCGCGCCGAATGCTGCCTTGAGCGACGCCGCCACCCTTTGCGTCAATGACGGGTCATTGTCGACCACCGGATTGGGATCCGGCATCATTTCAAGTGTTGCAGTCGCTCCATTGGCCGCGGCGACATTGCCGACCACGCGGCGCATGCGCTCGATAATTTCCTGGCGCAACGCCGGCGTGAATGTCCGCAGCGTGCCCAGCAATTCAACCGAATCCGGAATGATGTTGTGGCGCACGCCGCCATTGATCGCACCGATGCTGAGGACCGCCGGAAACGCCGTGATATCGGTCTGCCGGCTGACGATGGCCTGCAACGAGTTGACGATCTGGGCAGCGGTTGCGATCGGGTCAACACCGGCCCATGGGCGCGCCCCGTGACTCTGGCGGCCTGTTACCAGGATGCGGAAGAAATCCGACCCGGCCATGAAGGGCCCCGGTCGCACACCGACCGTGCCGGCATGCAGCGTGGATATCACATGCAAACCGAAGATGGCGGCCGGCTTCGCGATTTCGAACAGTCCTTCCTTTATCATCAGCGGTGCGCCGCCCTGTTCGCCCTCCGGCACGCCTTCCTCCGCGGGCTGGAACACCAGCATGACCGTTCCGGGCAGTCGCTCACGCAAATCGGCCAGGACTTCCGCGACGCCCATCATGATTGCCGTGTGCGCATCGTGACCGCAGGCGTGCATGACGCCGACCTGGCGGCCACGGTAATCGGCCATGGCGGTCGAGCGAAATGGAACGTCGGTGCGCTCGGTAACGGGCAGGGCGTCCATGTCGGCGCGCAGCATGATCGTCGGGCCCGGCAGGCCGCCGCGCAGCAGCGCTACGACACCGGTGTGCGCGATACCGGTCCTGACATCAAGACCAAGTGCGCGCAGGTGCCGGGCGACGATCCCGGAAGTGCGGAATTCACGGTTCCCGAGTTCCGGGTGACTGTGAAAATCGCGTCGCCACTCGATCACGCGCGGCTCCAGCGCGGCGGCCGCCGCATCGATTTCGGCGCCGGTCACGTCGGCGCGCGCGGCAACCGCGGCCACCATCCACAATGCGATCACCAGCAAAATTCCTTTCATCGCAAGCTCCATGTTCAGGTCGCCATCGATTCAACAGTCACGGCAATGCCGCTGAAAGCGGCGTTGCCGCTGACAGCGTCAACAACCAGCTCGTCGGTCAGGTCGTTGATGCTCGCGCCCGGATGCGCGCCGGCAACCGATTGCCGGGTGCCGGGCCGGTCGTGCCCCCAGCCGTGCGGCAGGCACACGACGCCGGGCATGACCTCATCGCTCAGTTCCGCGGCGACCGCTATCGCCCCGGCGCGCGAGCGCACGGTGACGCGCGCCCCATCGTCGATGCAGAGCCTTGCAGCGTCGGTCGGGTGCATCAGCAGGGTGCAGCGCTTGGGGCCCTTGACCAGCCGCGGGCTGTTGTGCATCCAGGAATTGTTGCTGCGGAGATCGCGCCGCCCGATCAGGCGCAGGTCCGCTGCGCGCGTGGACACCTGCAATTCCCTGGCAAGGCGATCCACATCTGCAACGAACGGCGCCGGCGCCAGCCGGACGCGCACGTCGGGGCCAAGACGCCCGGGCAGGCACGATTGCAGCGGGCCGAGGTCGAGGCCGTGCGGGTGCCGGGCAAGCCGCGCGAGCGTGAGTCCCTTCCCGAATGGATTCCACCCGGAACCATGCGGGCCGAAACGCAGGCCCAGCGCGAGCCGGCGCCTGGGCGTGAGCCAG
>JBAQWM010000208.1:0-6693 GCA_049298915.1 Steroidobacteraceae bacterium
CGAGGGAACCCCGTCCGTTCCCCTCAAGGGCAGCCTATTTCTTCGCGCCGTTTGTCAGGAACAACCAGGTTTCCACGACGGTGTCGGGATTGAGGGAGAGACTGTCAATCCCCTGATCGACCAGCCAGCGTGCAAAGTCCGGGTGATCCGAAGGGCCCTGGCCGCAGATGCCGATGTACTTTCCTGCCTGCCGGCAGGCCTTGATCGTCATTGCAAGCAGGGCCTTGACCGCATCGTCGCGCTCGTCGAACAGGCCGGCGACGGTGGCGGAGTCGCGGTCGATTCCGAGCGTCAGCTGCGTCAGGTCATTGGAGCCAATCGACATGCCGTCGAAATGCTCGAGGTAGCGCGTTGCGAGCAGCGCATTGGTCGGCAGCTCGCACATCATTATCAATTTCAGGCCGTTGTCTCCACGCCGCAGACCATGGCCCGCGAGCAATCCGATGACCCGGCGGGCTTCGTCGACGGTGCGCACGAACGGGATCATGACCTGCACGTTTTCGAGGCCCATGTCCTCGCGCACGCGCCGGAGCGCCCGGCACTCGAGCTCAATGCAGGGTCCGAATGCCTTGTCGACATAGCGTGATGCGCCACGCAAGCCCAGCATCGGGTTTTCTTCGTGCGGCTCATAGCCGCGACCGCCCAGCAGATTGGCGTACTCGTTCGACTTGAAGTCGGACAGCCGCACGATCACCGGCTGCGGCGCGAAGGCGGCGGCAATGCTCGCAATGCCCTCGCAGAGCTTTGCGACGAAGAATTCAAGCGGATCGTCGAATCCGGCCATCTGCCGGCGGATCTGGTCCTGCAGGTCGCGCTCCAGTGAATCGAAATCGAGCAGCGCGCGCGGATGCACGCCGATCATCCGGTTGATGATGAATTCGAGCCGGGCGAGCCCTACACCATGATTCGGGATCGACGCGAGATCGAAGGCGCGATCCGGATTGCCGACATTCATCATGATCCGGACTGGCGGTGCGGGCAGGGAGTCGAATTCGATCTGCTGCCGTTCAAAATCAAGCTGGCCCTCGTAGACGACGCCGGTGTCGCCTTCGGCGCAGCTGACAGTGACCAGCTGGCCGTCGGTGATGGCGCTGGTCGAGTCGCTGCAGCCGACCACCGCCGGTATGCCGAGTTCCCGCGCAATGATGGCCGCGTGGCAGGTTCTGCCGCCGCGGTTCGTCACGATGGCGGAGGCGCGCTTCATGACCGGTTCCCAGTCGGGATCGGTCATGTCGGAGACCAGGACGTCGCCGGGCTGCACGCGGGACATCTCTCGCGCGCTCTTGATAATCCGTGCGGGTCCGGCTCCGATGCGCTGGCCGATCGCCCGGCCGCTGGTGAGCACGCGCGACCGGGTGGTCAGCTTGAAGCGCTGGATCGTGCGGCCGCTCCTGCTCTGGACCGTCTCGGGACGCGCCTGCAGCACGAATAACTCCCCAGTCGCGCCGTCTTTTCCCCATTCGATGTCCATCGGGCTGCCGTAGTGGCCCTCGATGACCAGCGCCTGCCGCGCGAGTTCCGCGGCGTCCGAATCGTCCAGGCAGAATCGGCTGCGGTCCGCAGGCGCGACATCCACCGTCTCGACCCAGCGGCCGGGGGAGGGATTGCGGGCGTAGACCATCTTTGATGCCTTCGATCCGAGATTGCGGCGGATGATCGCCTGCTTGCCGGCGCGCAGTGCGGGCTTGTAGAGATAGAATTCGTCAGGGTTGACGGCGCCCTGGACGACCATCTCGCCAAGCCCCCACGCGGCGTTGATCAGGACGACCTCCCTGAATCCGGATTCGGTATCGAGCGTGAACATGACGCCGCTGGCCCCCAGGTCGCTGCGTATCATGTGCTGGACGCCGACCGAGATCGCCACCAGGTCATGCTTGAAGCCCTGATGCACGCGATAGGCAATCGCCCGGTCGTTGTAAAGGGACGCGTAGACCTGGTGCATCGCGGCAAGCACCGCCTCGGGGCCGCGCACATTCAGGACAGTCTCCTGCTGGCCGGCGAATGACGCGCCCGGCAGATCCTCGGCGGTCGCCGAAGAGCGCACGGCGACCGCACCATCCGCGCGGGCCAGTAATTCACAGGCCGCCAGAACTTCCTGCTGAAGCCGCGGCTGGAACGGCGTATCGAGGATCATGCGGCGGATTCTCGCGCCTGTTTCCGCGAGTCTCGCGACGTCCCCGACATCAAGGTCCGCGAGCTGCTGGTGAAGGCGGGTACCGAGGCGGTCCTGCGCGAGAAAATCGCGGTAGGCCTGTGCCGTCGTTGCGAAGCCATCCGGCACCCTGACGCCGGCTTGGCCGAGCCTGCAGAACATCTCGCCGAGCGAGGCATTCTTTCCGCCGACAGAGTCAATGTCAGCCAGGCCGAGCTTTCCGAATTGTCGTATGTATCCGGTCAAGCCCGAACCTCGCCTAGCTGGCACCTGATACGATCGAAGGCACTGCGATCCGGGCCACGCGGCCGGTCAGTCCACGGAACAACCCGTCATGAAACAGCAACGAACCGTCTTTTTCGTGTCCGACCAGACCGGCGTGACTGCCGAAACGATGGGACATAGCCTGCTGACGCAGTTCGACGGCCTGGATTTCAGACCGGTCACTTTGCCATTCATCACCACGCTTGACAAGGCGCGGGAAGCCGTCGGCAAGATCGATCGGGCGGCGCGCGAAGAGAACACCCGGCCAGTGGTCTTTGCGACACTGGTCGATACCAGCGTCCGTGACGCGGTGCGGCGCGCGGACTGTGTGTTCCTGGATTTCTTCGCGGCATTCCTGGACCCGCTGGAAAAAGAGTTCGGCCAGCCATCGGCTCACGTGCTGGGCCGTGCGCATGGCATGACGGACCTCGCGGCCTACACGATGCGCATCAATGCGACGAACTTCGCGCTTGCCAATGACGATGGTGCCCAGACCCACGATTACGAACGTGCCGACGTGATCCTGCTGGGCGTCTCACGGTCAGGCAAGACCCCGACCAGCGTCTACATGGCGCTGCAATACGGCACCAATGCGGCAAATTATCCGCTGACCGACGAGGATCTCGATAACGGCCGGTTGCCGGCTGCCGTCGCGCCGCACCGCGGGAAGCTTTTCGGTCTTACGATCCAGTCAGAGCGCCTGCAGCAGATCCGCCAGGAACGACGACCGGACAGCCGCTATGCGTCGCCGCAGCAGTGTGCCTACGAGGTGCGCGCGGCGGAGCAACTGTTCAAGCGCCATGGTGTCCCATTTCTCGAAACGACCGACTGCTCGATTGAAGAGATCGCGAGTCGCGTGCTGGAGCGGCTGTCAATCCCCAGACGCGTGCGCGCGTGATTCGAATCGTGACAAACAGCACGATTCGCGCGGGAAAAGCGCGGATAAGCGTGTGATATAGTCAAATCCATGATCTCGGACCACCTCTGCGCGGTGTCCTGGCGTGCCCGGCCACGATCATTCGTGAGCCTGATGACCCTGTACGAAAGCAACTTCATCCGCTTTGGCTGGCTGGTCCCGGATCTGCGCCGCATATCGGGCACAGTTCGATCCGTGGTGTCGGGTGAGCCGCAACTGGAGTTGTCGGTGATCGAGCAGTGCCGCTACACGACGACACTCGGCATGACGTATGTGTTCGACGACTCCGGCGCCGCTGCGCGCGATCCGGGACTCGAAATCCGCGTCTACCACGACGCGCGGCTCGCCGAGGCGTGCACGACCATTGTCAGTCCGGTCCATCCGAAGTTGCGCCGGTTTTACGCATCACTACCCCGCGACAGCGACACGCGCTGGTCCTGCAATATGCTGCTGAACAAGTGGCTGGAGTACTGCGCCGGCACCGGCCACCGCTTCGCACTGCCGCCGGGCTGAGACAGGCACGCCCGCATGGCGGTCAATCTTCCTGAAAAATGGTCGCAGCTCAAGCTGCCGACAATCGGAAGACCCGATCGCATGGAAGAGGAGCGCCTGCTGAAGCTCTTCTGGAACAGGGCTGAGCTGAAGAAAGAGCTGCAGGCGCTCGACGACCAGCTCCACAACCTCCGTAACAAGCTCAAGCAGCAGGAAAATGCGAATGGACGCCTGCAGCAGCAACTCGAGCAGCTGGAGGTGCTGCTGGGCAATCCGGAACGCGGCCACGATGCACTGGTCCACTTCGGGCTGAAGGCGCTGTGGCGCGCCTGCAGGGAGCAGCTCGAGGGCTTTGCTGCGGACCTGAAGCTGAAGAATCAGGAGCGCGAGCGCAAGAAGCAGCTGGAGGAGTTCCAGCAGGATCGGACCGAGCGGCTGAAGATTGCGGATGAGCGCCTGCGCCAGGCGCAGGAAGTCGCTGACGCGGAACGCGACCGCATGCGGCAGCGCCAGGAACGCATGGCCAGACTCACGGGATTCTGGAATTATTTCCGGCGTCGCGCGCTGGCGATTGAAATCCTGGCGCAGCGTGAGCGCTGCGTGACGGCGGAAAGGCAGCTTGCCGACATGAGCGAGGCGCATCGCACGATAGAAAAGGAACCCTGGCCGGAGTTCCCGGGCCTGACGATCGAAGGTCGCCGCCAGGTCAACCTGGCGGTCATCGCGTACGCGCAGGTCCTCTACGCGCGTCTGGCCGCCTCGGGGATGGCAATGGACTCGCGGCTTGCGAACAATCGCAGCGTCGAGAGTGCGAAACACGGTGACCCGGAAGCCTGCCTGCGGCGGCTGAAGGAGATCGCGTCGGCGCTTGCGCAGGTGAAGGCGCAGGACGACATAGTCGCCGAGATCAGGAAGCGCACGGACAAGATGGCGACCGGCGCCACCTGGCGCTCGCAGAACGAGACCGTGCCGCAGCCAGCCTCGCTGCCGCCGGCCGCGGCCGGCGGCGTGCCGGACGCAAATGTCCTCGTCGACGATTACTGGGACATCTACAAGATCCTGCTGCGCTAGGCAGCCTCGGAACCTGCCGGAGTCCCGCCGCGCGAGAACAATCCGATCCTGCGCCGCCAGGCATTGAGGTCATCGAGCCAGACGTAGAATAGCGGCACGAAGAACAATGACGTGATGCTGCCGAAGAACAACCCCGACATCAGCGCCCGCGCCATCGGGTAATATGCCGGACCGTCGCCGCCGATCTGCGTGTCGCCGACGGCGAGCGGCAGCATGGCAAGCAGCGTGACCAGTGAAGTCATCAGGATCGGCCGCAGGCGGTGACGCGCGGCCTCCAGGATCGCGTCATGCCGGTTCATGCCTTCATTGCGCAGGTCGATGACGTGCGCGATCAGCACGATGCCGATATTCACGATGACGCCGATCAGGATCATGATGCCGAGCATGGCCATGAAGGTCATGGCCGTGGCGCTTATCGTCAGCCCCCAGAACACGCCGACGATTGCAAAGACGATCGACGTGATGATCGACACCGGGTACAGCAGCGACTCGAACAGAGACGCCATGACCAGGTAGATCAGCACGACAGCGAGCAGGATGTTGATCATCATGTTCCGCGCGGTGTCGTCGCTGTCCTCGACACTGCGGCCGTACTTCCAGGACACCCCGGCCGGAAGGGGGAACTGCTCCATCACGGCCTCGACGCCTTTCTTGACTTCGTCCAGCGTGGAATCGCGCGACACGATGCCCTCGACGGCGACCGCCGTCAGCCGGTTGACCCGCTCGATCGAACGCGCGCTCTGGTCAATCCTGAAACTCGCGACTGCTCCCAGCGTGACACGTGAACCGTCCGGCAGGTACAACGGCGTGGCGCCCAGGTCCTCGATGGTCTGCCTGTCATCGGCACGAAATGCAAGGCGCATCTGGATCTCGCGGTCGTTGGCACGGAATTCCTTGAGCTTGTCGCCGCGCATTGCGACCGCGATGGTTTGCGCGACTCCCTGCGGCGTCAGCCCCAGCCGTGCGGCGCGCTCACGGTCCACGATGATCTGCACTTCGTGTTCGCCGGCCTTTGCGGTCGTGCGCACCGAGTCGAAACCTGCAACATCGCGCAGTCGCCGGACCACATCGCGCGACAGGTCGACCAGCTGCTCGGTTGACTCGCCCGCCAGATGCATGCTGAATCCGCCGGTACCGCCGCCCTGGCCCTCGTCGAACCGGAAGCTCGGCTTGCCGATGATGATCTCCGGCAGGTTCGCCTCGATTTCCTTCATGAGCTCGCGAGGCTTCATCGGCAACTGGTCGCGCGGCTTCAGCTTGATCGCGCTGGACGCCTCGTCGGGCGTGAAATAGCTGTAAACGAGCTCGATGCCGAAGCGTTCCTTGTTCTCCTCCAGATAGGACTCGACGCGCGTGACCGCCTCCTCGATGCGCGCCAGCGGATAGGTGCCCTCGATGTGATACGGCAGGTACAACCGGTCCGACGCATCCTGCGGGAACATGTCGACCTTCAGGATGCCGGTCGCAAACAGCGGTATCGGGGAGAGCACGGTCAGCAATACGAACAGCGCGCCTTTCCACTTGTGCCGGAACAGCCAGTCGAGCCGCCGCAGGTACCATTCCTGGAACCGCGCAAAGCGCGACCCTGCTGCGATCGGCGGCGGCGAGGGGAAGCGCGCGGTCAGCGTGGGAATGATGGTCTGCGCGACGAACAGCGATGCGATCATTGCGACGATGATCGGCACTGCCACGTGCACCATGAAAATGGACATTTCGCTCTTTTCGCCGAATACGATCGGCAGGAACACGATGATCGTCGACAGCGTGCCAGCGAGCACCGCAAGACCCACCTCGTCGA
>JBAQWM010000209.1:0-11620 GCA_049298915.1 Steroidobacteraceae bacterium
GAGGCATGCCGCGCGGCGCCCCTGGTGGACGCGTTGCTGCTCGACTCCGGCAATCCACGGCTGACGATCCGGGAACTCGGCGGCACCGGCCGGGTGCACGACTGGTCCTGGAGCCGGAGGATTCGCGACAGCGTGGGAGTGCCGGTACTGCTCGCGGGCGGCCTGCACCCCGGCAATGCCAGGGCAGCAATCGAAGTCGTGGCCCCGGCCGGGCTCGATGTGTGCAGTGGCCTCCGGACCGGCGGCAGTCTGGATGCCGGCAAGCTGGCGGCGTTCCTCGCGGCAGCCGGCTGATATGATCGTAAACACGCGATCCGGATGGCAACAAGCTGTGCTTTTTCAACTTGAAGTGACTTGATTCCTGTGACAACCATTGTCAACGGACAGCCATTCTCGATCAGCGGCATCGCGGGCTGGGGCGACATGGATGCCAACGCGCACATGGCGAATGTCGCGTACCTGAACAAGTGCGTGGATTCGCGCATGAGCTTTTTCACGCAGAATGGCTTTCCGGCCACCGAATTCGCGCGACGCAGGATCGGGCCGGTGGTGCGGCGCGACGAGATCGATTACTACTGCGAGGTGGCGCTGCTCGAACCCATAACCGTGACGCTGACGCTTTGCGGCTGTGCGGCCGACGGCTCGCGATTCAGGCTGGTCAATGAGGTGCTGCGTGCAGACGGCAGGGTCGCAGCGCGTGTGCGCACGGAGGGAGGCTGGCTCGATCTCACGACGCGCAAACTGACGGCGCCGCCGCAGGATTTGATCGGCGCGCTGCAGCGGCTGGCGCGCAGCGACGATTTCGAGGAACTTCCGTCGAGCCTGCGCAAATGAGGAGCTGGCGCGGAAGCTGTCATTGCGGCGCGCTGGGATTCGAGTACCGGACGGCGCTCGACCCGGCGGCCTGGTCCGTTCGCGCCTGCCAGTGCACGTATTGCCGCGCCCACGCCGGCGTCTATACCTCGGATCCATCCGGCTCGGTCCTGTTCACGCATCCGGAGCCGCAGCTGCTGTCGCGATACCGCTTCGGCCACAAGACGGCCGACTTCATATTCTGCGGGCGCTGCGGCGGCTACCTGGGTGCCCTGACGGACGAGGCGGGTCGCAGGCTCTTTGTGATCAATATCCATGCCCTGGACCCGTTGCCGGAGGGACTGCCGGCTGCAACACCGATGACCTACGATGGCGAGTCGCGGAGCGTGCGCGACTCGCGCCGGGCAGTCCGCTGGACGCCGGTTATCCCGCTTCGGAAATAAGCGTGGCCCAGCGGGGGTCGGAATGAAGCGCTTTCAGGAAGGGCGATACGCGCGCCTCGTTCTGAAAATACGACGCGACAGGTAGCTCAGAATCCGGGCCGCGTTCAAGCGCGCCTTTTTTCCTCGCCAACGTTGCAAACGCCTCCTCGGTCATCCCGCGAAACGCCTGCACTTCCGCCAGCCTGATATCGTCCAAGACGCCGCCAACGATGCTGTCCGCGGCTTCGCTGCGCCGCCGGATCAGTCGCGCAAGCGCGGCATCCGCTTCCGCCCGGTGCTCTGGCGGCCGGTACAGCAATGCCAGCCCATGATCGCGATACTTGCCTTCCGGCATTTGTGTGACAGCTGCATATGCCTCGGCGTCGCGTCCCCGCAGCACGTGTATGCGAACTATCTCGATTTCGACGTCCAGACCGGCGTCCGGACTCAGCTCCAGCACGCTGCGATACTCCGACATCGCTTCGTCAAACCGGTGATCGGCGAGCAGCAGCACCGCGAGAAGCTGGCGGTTCACAGGATTGAGGGGATCCCGACTGACAATCCGGCGTCCAATTGCGATCGCCTCGTCGATGTCGCCTGCGTCAAAGGCCGCGCTGCTCATACTTGACAACACCATCGGCTCATCGGGGTCGAGCGCCATGGCAATGCGGGCGTGCACTTCCGCTTTCTTCCCGTCCGATGTCTCGCTATAGAACTGGGCGAGACGGCTATGGGCTACCGCGAGACGCGGATCGAGTTCGACGGCCTTGAGTGCCGCCTCACCCTGGAGGCGTTGCAGTTCCTCGTCCGGGTGGACCCCATCCCAGGCCAGGTATGAATACGCACCGGCAAGAGCAGCCCATGCCTTGGCGTAGCGAGAGTCGATGGAGACAGCTTCCTTGTAGTAGGTAACGGCGCGCTCGATATCACCGGGAGCGCGGCGAAAGTAGAAGAATTCCGCCTTCAGGAAGCTTTCATAAGCCTCGACGCTGGTCGCCATCCGGCCCTTCGGCGTTCCACCGCCAAGCGTGATCTTCAGAGCCGTGGCGACTGATGTCGCAATTTCATCCTGGACCGAAAACACGTCGTCAAGCCCGCGGTCGAAGGTGTCCGACCACAAGTGCGAGCTGTCGGACGCCGCGATGAGCTGCGCCGTTACCCGAATGCGGTCGCCGGCTTTGCGAACGCTCCCTTCGAGCACATGCGTCACGTTGAGTTTCCTGGCGATTTCGGCGACGTCCAGCGATGGGTCACGGAGCGAAAATGAGGACGTGCGCGCGATCACGCGCAGCTCGCGGGATAGAGCCAGCCGGTTGAGTATTTCCTCCGCGATGCCGTCCGAGAAATGACTCTGGTCGTGTCCTTCGCTCATGTCGACGAACGGCAGAACTGCGATGGAGTCTGCCGCGGCAGCCGCTGGCCGGGGGTGCGTGTCCGCCGGAGTGTCGATAACGCGGCGGCCAAAAACGATCAGGAGAAGGCCGACAGCAGCAGTTGCGGCGATCAGCGTTGGCGAACGCCATTTCGGAGGCGGCGACGGACTGGTAGAAGTCGGGTCAGGCGCAGGAATCACATCGCCAATGAGGCGATACCCACGCTTCGGGATTGTTTCGATCAGTTCCTTGAAGCGTTCGTTACCTGCCGCCTGACTGAGTTGTCTGCGAAGCTCATAGATGCAACGTGACAGAACCTCATCGGTCACGACAACGTTCGGCCACAGTCGTGAAAGCAGGTCCTCGCGCAGGACTACCTGCCCGACGTGCTGCGCCAACATGACCAGCACGTCCATGACTTTGGGATCCAGCCTTTCGCGCCCGCCGGGGCCGCGGGCCTCGCCCGCCCTGGGATCGACCGTAAGTTCGCCTAACTGAAATGCCACCCTCGCCGTCTGGGTGCCCGCGTTCTCGACAGGTGCATTCAATGGAGCCCCCGATTCTCGCGACGGAAGCGTCGGGCGAACAAGAATATTAAACCGATATCAAGTTTTCATCAGGACACCGACTCCACCGCGATCTCAGCATGGCATGCGAGGAAAGTCCCAGTTCGGAAAACGGGAGAACGACATGTGTATCAAATGGTTACGGATGATTGGACTGCTTTCAGTCGCGATTTTGTTGACCGGTCCCGCGCGCGCAGACATCGATCTGCGCGTCGAGTCGCGGCCGATGGCGGGTCCGATCGAGGCCTTTGTCCGGGTCACTGACGGAAGCGGCTCGGTCACAGGGCTAACCGCCGCCGACTTCGCCGTCACGCTCGACGTTGTGCCTTTGAACATGTCTACTTTCGGCCTGCCGCCCGATCAGGACCCGACGCAAAAGTTGTCGATCATCTTTATCATCGCCTCTGCGTCGAGCGTCGCCCGGGACACCGTCACGGACTTTATCAACCAGATGACCGTCGGCGATCACGCCGCGATCATCAAGTTCAGGACCAACCGGAGCGCAGATCCGTCCATCCCTCCTCCCGCTTCTCCGGTCCTGCAGCCGTTTACTCTCGTTGACGGAGGCGCTGGCACGAACACGCTGATCAGCTTTGCTGCGAATACGGCATTTGCGGGCAGAGTCATGGCCGGGTGGGCCATTAGCGCGGCCGTGGGTCAGTTCGTGACGCCCCCGGTGACATTACCAAATGGACCGAAAGCGATCGTCCTGATCGGCAATGTCCATGGGGGCTATGGAACGCATAGCGACGCAATGGCCCTTGCGAACGCCAATGGCATTCCGATATTTACATTGAGTACAGGTGATATTTCCGCAGATGCCGCAGCCACGGCAGTGATGATGTCGCTTGCCGAAGATACCGGCGGTCATTACTTCCCCGCCCGGACCCGCGAGGAAATCACGGAAGCTTTCACTAGCCTGGCCGGGTTGCTGAACAATGCCTACCAGCTGACGATTCCGAACATTGCAGTAACCGACTGCAATCCCCACATGCTGGAAGTCACGGCGCAGGGCCAGTCGGAGAGCGCCGCATTCACCCGCTGCGATTCAACACCTGATGATTTCGATTTCGCCGGCCAGTCGGGGGTCGCGCTTGGGGCGGTCGTCGTATCGGATTCAGTAACCATCACGGGTATCGAAAGCCCCGTGTCCCTCACCGTGATCGGCGGCGAATACTCCATTGGCTGCGGCCTATCATTCACATCCGCGCCCGGAGTCATCCTTCCCAATGAGCAGGTCTGCGTCCGCCATATAGCCTCGGCGGATCCGGAGACTTCGACTCGAACACTGCTGATCGTGGGCGGCGTGTCGTCCTCGTTCTGGTCGTCGACAAGTGGTGCCCTGCCCCCGCCGCCCGTGTCGCTCCCGCCACCCGCGACAGGCGGCAGCGGCGGTGGCGGCGGCGCAACCGGTGTGATCGAGCTGCTGCTTTCGCTGGGAGCGTTGTTCGCGCAACGACGGCGCCGGCAATCGTGGGGTATTTTCCCACGATCTGCCAATCGCGGCTCGACGTAATGAAAGGTGCCTGGATGCCAGGACATCAGATTGATTGCGTCCAACGCACGTACAGCAGCGCACCGCGCCCATCGTGGATGTTTTCGCCCGTGATCGTGTCATTGTAATCTGGCGGTGGATTGTCGGTGCAGTTGCGACAGCCGAATCGGAGCGTGGCGCCATTCAGCCGTTCGATCCGATAGTTGTACTGCAAGTCGAGCGACCACCAAGCCACGACCTCGAAAGGCTGTCCTGTGTCAACGCCGTTTTGCCAGAGGCTCGTCGCCGATTCGTAACGGCCAGCGTAATGAAGTTGCGCGGTCACGCTTTGAGCCGCCCGGTTCCAGCCCATGCTCAAATTGCCCCGGTGCCGTGGAAGGGGGCCGAAGAACCCGTAGCGGCCGGCGAGATCGTCGATTTGCTGCACGCCTGCGAAATCGAGGCCAAGCTCGTAACGATCCAGGTATGCCCAGGTGAGGCGCGTGGCGAAATCGCCGAAGCGTGTGCCGGCCCGCTCCCATTCAAGGTCAATGTCGATGCCCTGCGTGTCGAGACGGTCGGCATTGATGAAGGTTTCGACGAGTCCCGTGACCCGTCCCGGAATCCCCAGCGCCACTTCTTCCGCGCTTGGCGGCGCCCGCAACACGAACGGGTTCGCATTCGGCGGCAATTGCTCGAACAAGTGGTCGAAGTTATCCGACACTCGGGCGATGCGGCCGGAATATTCAATGCGCCACAAATCCACGCCGAGTGTCAATCCCGGCACGCGCGTCGATTGCCAGACAAGGCCGAACAGCACGCTGACACCTTTCTCCGGATCGAGCGCCTCGTTCCCGCCGCTTGTGAGTGGCACCAGATTGCCAAAGCAATCCATGGGGTCGTTGGTCGCGTCGCATCGCCACGGGTCTCTGAAGACAGGAACGAGATACGCGGTGACGGGATCGAACAGCTCCCGGAAGGCAGGCGGCCGGAAGGAAGTTCCCCACGTCGCCCGCAACAGCACCTGGTCCGTGGGGCGCCAGCCGAGCGCCAGCTTGGGGTTGATAGTTGACCCGAAGTCGCTGTAGTTGTCCCAGCGAACGGCGAGTTGCCCCTCGACACGGTCATGAAGAGGCAGTGCCAGCTCGACGAACGCGGATCGAATGTCGCGATCTGCATCGAGCGGTGTCACGGGCAGCCCGATGCCTGCGAGATCGCCCGAGGCCTGGACGGCATCGAGCTCTTCATGCAGCGACTGACGGCGCCACTGTACGCCGATTGCGGCCGCCGCCGGCCCGCCAGGCAGCGAGGCGACATCACGGCGCACCAGCAGGTCGAATGACTCCTCCGCGGTGGTGGAGCGGCTCCAGGTTTCGTCAACGACGAATGTTGCGATCAAGGCCGGATCGTTCCGTGGATTCGCCCCGAACGGGTTGTAATAGCGATCGCCGGTGGGCCCGCCGATGCCAAGGACGGCCTCCTGCAGTGGCGTGAACAGTACGGCGTCGTAGCTGACGTCCTTCACGCGGCTCCGGCTGCCTGTCAATGCCGACTCCCACTCCCAGCTGCCGACGTCGCCGGCGGCCCCTGCCACCCAGCGGTGTGTTGCGCCCTCGTTGCGCAAGCGCCGGTTACCCGTATCGATAGCGCGGTAAAGGGCGAGTAGGTCTTCTCCGAACGGGTTGTCGGGGTGATCCATTTTCACTTCAAGCTCAACCGGCGTCGGCGCCAGGACCGCTGCGTTGTCGTTGGCGGCGAACATGACCTCGGCAAAGAACTCGAGCGAGTCGATTACGCGGTGGCGCCCCGTTGCGAAAATGCTCAGGCGCTCGGCCGGCGAGTTTTGGGTGGTGAATTGCGCCGTGTTGAATCGGCACAGCTCCACCAAGCCGGGCTCCAGTACGTCTCGATTCGCGAGCGAATCGCGCTCGGGGCATTCAGGGTCCCACGCCCACCGGAGGCTCCGGTGCAGGAAAACCGTGGGTGGCGAGCTGTATGGGCTGCGCTGGTTCGGGCCACCCCGCCCCGAGAAGTCGAGCTCGCTCGACCAGTCGCGGCCGCGTGAGTAGATCGCGTCGCGCTCGAGGTAGTTCAGCACGAACGAGACCTGGCTGCGCTCGTGGCTGGACCCGCCGCTCAATGCGAAGTTGCGTTCCTCGCCGTCGCCTTCCGCGGCGCTGAGGTAGCTTGCATCGACATGGACGCCTTCGATGGCCTCCTTCAGGATCACGTTTACCACGCCCGCCACGGCCTCCGATCCGTAGATCGCCGACGCGCCATCTTTCAACACCTCGATGCGTTCGATTGCGTGCGCCGGAATGGCACCGAGATCTACGAAAAAATCGGTGCCGAAAAGCCCCGAGCCGTAAGGCGCAATACGGCGTCCGTTGAGGAGCGTCAGCGTGGCGTCCAATCCCGCCCCTCTCAGGTTGAATTGCGCCGTGCCGCGCGTGCTGCCGCTGTTCGCAGCGGCCTCACTCATGGTCTCGCTGTTCTGAGGGAGGAAGCGGGCAAAGTCCGCCAACGTATTGATGCCGCTGGCGTCGAGCTCGGCGGCGTCGAACACGATCACCGGCGCGGGGCCGTTCAGGGCCGCACGCGGGATGTGTGAGCCGGTGACCACGATCTGCTCTATGACCAATTCGGTGTCGCCGTCCTCAGTTGAACGGGCGGCCGGCGCAAGCAGGAGCACGCCGGCAGTTAGGCTGAGGCTGGCGCAAGCGATGCGGGCGACGCGTCCAGATTGCGGTGACAAAGCAGACACCGTGTAATCACGCGTGCGCGATTTTATTCGAACATCGGCCGCCATGTGGGCGTCCAATTGCGCGTACCTGCTTCAGCGTTGCAACACGTATTCGCCCGGCGCGGCGTCAAGCGGCCGATAGCCCGCCTCCGGCGCACCCATTCCGGGGGCTGCCACGCGCGCCGGCGAGGAATGAGCCTGCAGCCATTTGGCCCAGGTCGGCCACCAGGAGCCCGGCAGCGGCGCGGTCGCCGCGAACCACTCGTCCGCGCTGATTGGCGCATCGCCGGTTTTCCGCATGTGGACGCGATGCCGGCGCTTCGGGTGCACCGGCCCGCTGATGATGCCGGCATTGTGGCCGCCGCTGGTCAGCAGGAAGGTGAATTCGGGTGACGAGGTCTGCGTGCTGATCTTGTAGACCGACTTCCACGGCGCGACGTGATCGGTCTCGGTGCCGACCACGAACATCGGCACATGAATATCGGCAAGATTGATGGTCTCTCCCTCGATCTTGAAGCGGCCCTGCGCGAGGTCATTGTGGAGATAGAGGCCGAGCAGGTACTCGGTGTGCATCTTCCACGGCATGCGCGTGCCGTCGGCATTCCAGGCCATCAGGTCGATCATGCCGTCGCGTTCACCTTTCAGGTAGGACTTGACGGCCGGCTGCCACAACAGGTCGTGCGCGCGCAGCATCGCGAAGGCGCCGCCCATCCTCGAGGCGTCGAGCACGCCCTCCTTGCGCATCAGGGCTTCCAGCATCTCGATCTGCGCGGGACTGATGAAGAGCGACAGCTCGCCCGGTTCGCTGAAGTCGGTCTGCGCCGCAAACAACGTGATGTCCCGGATCCGCCGGTCGCCCTTGCGCGCAAGCGCCGCCGCCGCAATCGCCAGCAGCGTCCCGCCGATGCAGTAGCCGACCGCGTGGATCGAGCGGTCCGGCACGACGCTCGCAACCACGTCGAGCGCGGTGTACACGCCCTTGCGGATATAGTCATCCATGCCGAGCTCGCGGTCGGCCGCGGTCGGATTCTTCCAGGAGATCATGAACACCGTATGCCCCTGGTCCACGAGCCAGGCGACCAGCGAGTTCTTCGGCGAAAGGTCCAGGATGTAGTACTTCATGATCCAGGCCGGCACGATCAGGAGCGGCTCGGCCAGCACGTCGGGCGTGGTCGGCGCGTACTGGATCAGCTCCATCAGCTCGTTGCGGAATATCACCCGGCCCTCGGTGACCGCCACCATTTCGCCGACGCGGAATTCCTCGGTGCCGGGCGCCTCGCCGCCGTGCAGGGTGCGCTCGAGATCGTCCAGGAAATTCTTGTAGCCGCGCGCCAGATTCTGGCCGCGCTCGGCGACGGTCTGCTGCAGCACCTCGGGGTTGGTCAGCGGATTGTTGGTTGGCGACATGGTTTCGGCCGCCTGGCGCGCGGCGAACTCCACCAGCTGGGCGCTGCGCGGCGCCAGGCCCGGAACCGCGCGCGCCGACTGCTCGAGCAGCGCCATGCCGTTCTGGAACGCCTGGGCGTAGACATTGAACGGATATTGCTGCCAGGCCGGGCTCGCGAATCGCCGGTCGCCGCTTTCGCTGGGTGCGAGCGGCTCGCCGCTGGCGGCCTCGGCATTGAAACGCCACAGGTCCATCGCCTGCTTCAGCGCGCTCTGCTGCAATTCCGCCTGCTTCTCCGGCGAGCCGGCCAGGTGCAGCCACCAGTCCCAGAATGCCGCGCCGTAGTCCTGCGGCGCCAGGCCACCGGTCATCTTCGCAAGCATCGCGCGGAATTCGCGCTCGACGGCCTCGAGTTTGTCGTTCTCCTCGGTCATGCCGGGATTATAAAGTGCCGCCGGCCGTCAGAAGCGTGTCCTTGATCGCGAGATCCGGGTCGGCGAGCCGGGCCGGGTCGGGTCTTGCATGCTCGCCGATCAGCTTGCGTGCCGCCATGAAATCCCTGGCGTGGTTGACCGCATCGAGCGCGATCAGCTCGCCATCGCAGAGGTAGCAGCAGCTGAAGGCGCGGCTGCCCGGGTCGCCGCGCAATACGACCTTGTCGTAGCCCTGGCACAGCCCGACGATCTGCAGTTTCAGCTCGTACTGGTCGGACCAGAACCACGGCGTCCTGTCGTGCACCAGTTGCCGGCCGCAGATATTGGCCGCCGCCGTGCGCGCCTGCTCGAAGGCGTTGTCGACGGATTCGAGCCTGATGCGGCGGCCGTAGCGCGGGCTCGGGTGGCTGCAGCAGTCGCCGATTGCGTAGATATCCGGGTCGCTGCTGCGGCAGTATTCGTCCACCGCGATGCCGTCGTCGCAGCGTATTCCGGCGGCCTCCGCGAGACCGGTATTCGGCACCAGCCCGATGCCGATCAGCACCAGATCGGCGGGCGCACGGGTGCCGTCGTTGCATTCGACGGCCCTGACCTGCCCGTCGCCGTGCAGGGCGCTGACCCGCTTGCCGACCAGTATCGAGACGCCATGTGCCAGGTGCTCGCTGGCGTAGAAGCGGCTCATCTCCGCCGCGACGACGCGGCTCATCGCGCGGTCCATCATCTCGATGACCGTCACCTCGAGGCCCAGCCTGCGAAGCGTGGCGGCGCACTCGAGGCCGATGTAACCAGCACCGACGATCACGACGCGGGTGCCCGGAATGGCGGCCGCACGGATCGCATCGGCATCCGCCATCGTGCGCAGGACATGCACACCGGCCAGCGCGGCGCCAGGCACCGGCAGCGGCCGCGCGTGGCCGCCAACCGCCAGCACCAGCTTGCCGTAGCCGAGACGCCTGCCGTCGGCGAGCTCGAGCTCGTGCCTGCCGTTGTCGATGCCCGTGACCGGATTCCCGAGCAGCAATTCGCAGTGAATGCTCTCGTAGAAACTCGCGGGCCGGATCGGCAGGCGAGCGGCTTCCATTTCGCCGGCCAGGAACTTCTTCGAGAGCGGCGGGCGCTGGTAGGGCAGTTTCGGCTCTTCGCCGACCATCACGAGCCGCCCGCCGAAGCCCTCGCGGCGCAGGCTGTCCACGACCTGTGCCGCGGCATGACCGGCGCCGACGACGACGATGGTGTCCTGCATGGAATCCTGCACGTGCGAGCTCTTCAGTACTTTATACCGGATTGCAGCGCGAATGATTTTCGCCTGGGCCGCGTCTATTAGTGTGGATTGGAGTTGTCAGGAGTGTTACGGATGAAGACAAATACCAGAAATATCAAGCTGCTTCCATGCATGATCGCTGCGCTCGCGATGGGAGTCGCCGCGCCGGCGAGCAGCGATGAGGATGATGATGACGGCCTGGAACTGCCGTTTTCGGAGGCGCGGCTCCACTTTGAGCTGAATGACACCGACGGCGACCTGGGCTTTCACGGGTTGATCGATGGCGATGCCTGGAAAAGACTCGAAATCGAAGACCCGAGAGAAGAGAAACTGCTGGACGTCCTGGTTCGCGGCAAGCTGCGCAAGCAGGGCCTGACGGAGATCTTCTTCGAAAGCGCCGAGCCGACCTTCGACGAACTGGCGCCAGCCAAGTTCTTCAAGCGGTTTCCCGAAGGTGTTTATGAGATCTCGGGCGAGACGCTGGAAGGCGATGAGCTCGAGGCCGAGGTCGAGGTATCGCATGTCATGGCCGCTCCGGCCGGCGATGTCGAGATCAGTGGTGTACCGGCAGCGGACGGTTGCGACGGCGATCTTCCCGTCATCGAAGAGGGGCCCTACAGCATCTCCTGGTCGGCGGTGACGATGTCTCACCCGGATATCGGCACGCCAGGTGTAGCGGTCGAGGTGGAGCAGTATGAGCTGGTCGGGGAAATCGAGCGCGAAGACGCGGTACCGGAAACGCTCAAGTTCAGTGCGGTGCTGCCGAGCAGCGTGACTTCCTTCGAGCTGCCCGAGGATTTCAGCGACCTGGCGGAAGGCGAGCTGAAGTTCGAGATCATCACCAAGCTCGACAACGGCAATCAGACTGCTGTCGAGAGCTGCTTCCTGACCGAGTAAGAGGCCGACTGATGCAAGGGCGCATGCGCTTTGGGCCGATCGGAGCGCTATTGCTGATCGGGGGGTGCTTCCAGGCGGAAGCACCCCCAGTTGTGCAGGCGTCACGGGCGGCAGTCTCGGCTTCGCCTGCAGCCACGCAGCCGAAAGCGGACGCAGGGCGCGCGAGGGAACTCGCTGTCATGGAGATTGCCGACGAGGCAGGCGGGCAGGCGGTGCCGATACTCGCGAGCGTCGCATTGAATGATCCCGA
>JBAQWM010000210.1:0-2059 GCA_049298915.1 Steroidobacteraceae bacterium
CAGTTTGACCGTGCAAGGAGAACGTCATGAGCAAGGGCATGGACAAGAAGCGTGAAGAGAAGAAGAAACCGCAGCGCACTCTGGCGGAGAAGCGGGCGGCCAAGCGCGAGAAGAAACGCAACACCGGTCTGATGTAGGCCCCGGCATTGCTGGCCTACGTTTTCTGGCACACCCGGCGCCCGGATATCCCGGCGCCGGCGTATGAGGCTGCGCATCGACAGTTTCATGACGCGCTGTGGGCGACGCCGGTCGCTGGCCTCCTGGCCCTGCGCATCCATCGGCTGGCGGAACTGCCCTGGCTCCAGGCGGAACAGGGCGGCTACGAGGACTGGCACTTGCTCGAAAATTCCGCAGCGCTCGACGTGCTGAACGTGGCCGCCGTGACCCGCGCGAGGCAGGCTGCGCATGATCGCATTGCGGCGATGGCCGGTGGCGGCACCGCCGCTCTTTACGGTCTCCGTGCAGGCGCGCCGATCGCGCCCGCCTTCGCCTACTGGATTTCGAAGCCGGCGGGCATGAAGTACCCAGCCTTCGACGAATCGATGCGGCCACTGATCTCGGATGGCTGCTGCCTCTGGAGCCGGCGCATGGTGCTCGGACCCACGCCGGAATTCTGCCTGCATGCGCCGGTGGCGGTGACACCGCCGCACCCTGCGCTGGCGCTGAAAATCGATCTGCAGCACAGCCTGGAGTGAATGAGACCTGCATGAGCGCCTACGTGATCGTGAATGTCAAAGTCCTGGACCCGGAAATCTACAAGGATTACGTCAAGCTGAGTCCCGCCACGATCAGCGCCCACGGTGGCCGATTCCTGGCACGCGGCGGCAAGAGCGAGGTATTGGAAGGCGACCTGCCGGCCAATCGTGTCGTCGTGCTCGAATTTCCGAGCTATGAACAGGCCAGGCAATGGTGGCACTCGGAGATGTACCGGGAACCCAAGGCGCTGCGCCAGAGTGCATCCGAGGCGAGCATGATCCTGGTCGACGGTGTCCAGTAGGCGCGCAGACAATCCGCAACACGCTCTCGAATCCGGCAGAGGCCGATTACCGCGTCTGCTGAATCTTGCGCCGGGCCGCAAACCAGAGGCCTGCCGCAATGCCGGCGAGCGCGCCGATCAGGTGCGACTGCGGCACCACGGGCGCGCCGAGCCAGCCTGCCCAGGGAAAAGTCTCGCTCCATGGCTGCTCGAACAGCACCTTCAGCGCGCCACCGGCGATGGCCACAATCGGGAGCCAGCGCGCGCGCCTGATCGAGGTCCGCCACCAGAGCACGCAGCCGGCGAAGTAGAGCGCGTGCAGCACAGCGGACAGACCGCGGAACCAGATCAGGCCCGGCATTGCGAGCCAGAATGCCAGCGAGATGACGACCGGAGTTCCGAGAATCACGGCCCACAGCTCCCAGGCTCGCATCCGCTCCGCGAACAGCCGCTCCAGCAGCAGGAGCGCGACGCAATTCACCATCGCATGCAGCAGCGAGATGTGGGCAAAATGCCCGGTGAACAGCCGCCAGGGCTGCGAGTAGAGGAGGGCGCGGCGATACTCCAGCGCACCGCCCTGCAGGAAAAACTCCGCCGCGAGCACCAGGAGCACCAGGAAGGTCACTGCGGCAGTCGAAGGCAGGCGCATCGGATGATCATTCCACAGTTGCGCTACGCTCGCTGTTTCTCGATTCGAGACCTGATTCCGGAGGGAAGTCATGAATCACAGACCCAGACTTACACGCCGACTGGCGCTGCAGGCCGGACTCGGCCTGGCGGCGACGGCGACGGTGGGGGGCCTGCGGGCCGAAGCGATTACACCGGCTGTTACTGAGGGCCCCTTCTTTCCCAGGCGTGAGCAGCGCGACAAGGACGCCGACCTGACCCGCATCGACGGACGCTCCGAGGCGGCGGCCGGAGAAGTGATCGAGGTCCATGGCCGGATCGTCGACGCGACCGGTGCCGCGGTCGCGGGCGCGCTGGTCGACCTCTGGCAGGCAAATGCCCACGGCCGGTATGACCACGAGGCCGATCCCAATCCCGCGCCGCTCGATCCCAATTTCCAGGGCTGGGCGCAGTTGC
>JBAQWM010000211.1:0-3676 GCA_049298915.1 Steroidobacteraceae bacterium
CCGCCCACCTGGCCCGCGCAACTGAGGCAGTGCCCCGGCGCGCGAGGTGATGGGGTGGCCCCGAGCGCAGCATAAAGTTCCGGCGGAGCGAGGGGACACCCCATCGGATCCCGCGCGCCGAAAGCCACGGCAACTGTTCCATCGGCTGGTTTCTCGGGGCTGCGCTAGAATCTGCCGTCATGAAAATCATCATTCTCGGCGCGGGCCAGGTCGGCAGCACGGCCGCGCAGCAGCTGTCCCGGGAGCAGGCCAATGACGTCACGGTAGTGGATACCCGTGACGAGATCCTGCGCGACCTGCAGGACCGGCTCGACATCCGCACCGTGTCGGGCAATGCCGCGCACCCGGCGGTACTCGAGGCCGCCGGCAGCAATGGCGCCGACCTGATCGTCGCGCTCACCAACAGCGACGAAGTGAACATGATCGCCTGCCAGATCGCCTGGACCCTGTTTCGCACGCCGACAAAAATCGCGCGCATCCGCTCAGGCGATTACCACCGCCGCCCCGAGCTCTTCGGCGACACTGCGATTCCGGTGGATCTCGCCATCAGCCCGGAACAGCTCGTGACCGATTACGTGGAGCGGCTGATCCGCTATCCCGGCGCACTGCAGGTCCTCGACTTCGCCGACGGCCGCGTGCGCCTGGTCGGGATGCGCGCGCTCAGGGGCGGCAAGCTGGTCGGCCACCAGCTCAGGGAACTGCGCGCCCACATACCGAATCGCGACGTGCGGGTCGCCGCGATCTACCGCGCCGGCCAGAATGTAAAACCCGACGGGGACACCGTCATCGCCGAGCATGATGAAGTGTTCTTCATCGCGGCCCGCAACGACATGCGCACGATGATGAAGGAACTGATCACCGAAGAAGCCCCGGTGCGGCGAGTCGTCATCGCCGGCGCCGGCAATATCGGGTTCCGCCTCGCGCGCGCACTTGAGGACCGCGCCCAGGTGAAGCTCATCGACCGGAACGCCGAGCGTTCGCGACGGGCCGCCGAGACACTCCGCAACACGCTGGTCCTGACGGGCGACGCCGCGGACGAGGAATTGCTGCTGGAGGAGAATATCGACGACACCGATGTGTTCGTCGCGGTCACGAACGCGGAGGAGACCAACATCCTGTCGGCGATGCTGGCCAAGCGACTCGGCGCGCGCCGCGTCATGGCGCTGATCAACAAGCCGTCCTATGCCGAGCTGATGGAGGGCGGCAAGATCGACATCGCGATATCGCCGCAGACGATCACGATCGGGGCGCTGCTGTCGCACGTGCGCCGTGGCGATGTGGTGCGCGTGCATTCGCTCCGCCGCGGCGCGGCGGAGGCGATGGAGGCGATCGTGCACGCCGAAGGCAGGAATTCGCCGGTGGCCGGCAAGCGGGTCGACCAGATCGGCCTGCCGGAGGGAACGACCATCAGCGCGATCGTCCGTGGCGAAGTAGCCATCATGGCGCACCACGACACGGTCATCGAGGTCGACGATCACGTGATCCTGTTCCTGACTGACCGCCGTCATGTGGAGGATGTCGGCCGGCTGTTCCAGACCGGCGCACCCGTATGAATCTCCGGATGGTGCAACGCATCCTGGGGCTGATGCTCCTGATGTTCAGCCTGACGATGCTGCCACCGATCGGTGTCGCGCTGGCTTACGGCGACCAGCATTGGCAGCCGTTCCTCGATTCATTCCTGATCGTCGCGGCGATAGGCGTGCTGCTGTGGCTGCCGGTGCGCAAAGTACAGCGCGACTTGCGACTTCGCGACGGATTCCTGGTGGTCGCGGTGTTCTGGATCTGCCTTGGCCTCGCCGGCGCGACGCCACTCTTGATCACCGACCAGCCTGAACTGGGTTTCACGGATGCGATCTTCGAGGCGGTTTCCGGTTTCACGACCACGGGCGCTACAGTCATCGTCGGATTGGATGACCTTCCGAAGTCGATTCTTTACTACCGGCAGCAGATCCAGTGGCTCGGTGGCATGGGCATCATCGTGCTGGCGGTTGCACTGCTGCCGGTACTCGGCATCGGCGGCATGTCGCTGTACAAAGCCGAAACACCCGGGCCGATGAAGGACCAGAAACTCACGCCACGCATCACCCAGACCGCCAAGGCGTTGTGGGCCATTTACGCGCTGATGACTGCAGCCTGCGCACTCGGTTATTACCTTGCCGGCATGAGTGGTTTCGATGCCGTCGGCCACGCTTTCAGCACGATGTCGACTGGCGGTTTCTCGACTCACGACGCGAGCTTTGCGTACTTCGACAGTGCCGCAATCGAGGTGATCGCAACGGTGTTCATGTTCCTCGGCGGGGCGAGTTTCGCGCTGCACTTCCTGGCGATTCGACAGCGCAATCCATATGCTTACTGGCGCGACACGGAATTCCGGGCCTATTTCCGGCTGGTCGCCATCGTGATCACCGGCGCGACGGTCTATCTGTGGCAGCAAGGTGAATTCGATACCTTTGGATCCGCGCTGCGCCACGCCAGCTTCCAGATCGTGTCGATGCAGACTAGCACGGGATTCCTGACCACCGGCTTCGCGGACTGGCCCGGCGCGTTGCCGGCATTCATGATGCTCCTGACTCTGGTCTGCGGCTGCGCCGGCTCGACAGCCGGCGGTATGAAGGTCATTCGCTGGTTGATCGTGTTCCGCCAGGGGGTCGTGGAACTGAAGCGGCTCGTACACCCGAGTGCCGAGATTCCCGTCAAGCTCGCGGGTCGCGTCGTGCCGCAGCGGGTAATCGGCGGCATCGCCGGTTTCTTTGCGATGTACTTCGTCGTATTCGCGGTGCTGATGTTCCTGCTGATGATGATCGGGCTCGACCAGGTGACGGCCTGGTCCGCAATCGCCACCAGTCTCAACAATGTGGGCCCGGGCCTCGGCGAAGTGACCACTATATTTCGCGATGTCCCGGACTCTGCCAAGTGGGTTTGCGCGATAGCGATGCTGGTCGGCCGGCTCGAGATCTTCACGCTGGTGCTGCTGCTGACCCCGGCATTCTGGCAACGCTGACATGGCGCTGCGCGACAATCTGCAGTTGATGCTGGAACGCGGCCAGGACTCGCCGCTGTTGCGCTATTCGCTCGGCCTGGAATGCCACCGAGCCGGCGACCTGCTGGCCGCGATCGATCACCTGCGCAAGGCAATCGAGCAGAAGCCGGGCTATTCCGCAGCCTGGAAGGCGCTCGGCGCGGCGCACGCCGCAGCCGGCTCGGCCGAACGTGCGGCCGAGATCTACGAGCAGGGCATTGCCGCGGCGCAGAACAGCGGCGATATCCAGGCCGCCAGGGAGATGGGCGTGTTCCTGAAGCGTTTGCGCCGCGAGAAGTCCCCACGCGGTGACGGCGGCTGACGCTTGATCGGGCTGTTGCAGCGGGTAAACAGCGCATCGGTCGAGGTCGAAGGCGATGAGATTGCGCGCATCGGCCCGGGTCTGCTGGTACTCGTGGCGGTCGAACGCGATGACACGCAGGCAGAGGCCGTGCGTCTGCTGGAGCGGCTGTTGAACTATCGCGTGTTCGCGGATGCCGAACAACGCATGAATCTCTCGCTCATGGACGTCGGTGGAGGGCTCCTGCTGGTGCCGCAGTTCACGCTGGCTGCCGACACCGGAAAGGGCCTGCGGCCGGGATTCAGCATGGCGGCGGCGCCGGAAGCTGGCCGGCGCCTGTTCGAGGAGTTCCTGGG
>JBAQWM010000212.1:0-2193 GCA_049298915.1 Steroidobacteraceae bacterium
TGATTGCAAGACGTGGATCCTGTCTCCGTTGCGACCACAGTCAAGCATAAAACCAATTGACAACTCTTCCGGTCCTGCGATATGGCTCCGGCCATTGAAAAGGCGGGTTAAAAATCCCAGTCCGAAGTGTGTCATGCCAACCGTACTATGGGTACGACAAACTGCCCCACGGGTAGTCACACCTCTGCCCAACGGTCGGGCTGCGTTATCGCCCCCTATACCCATCTCCCGTATTCCTGGAGGAACCCTATGAAGATCGCTTATGCAGTACTCGCCCTTTCACTCCTCGCACTCCCGGCTCTCGCTCAGAACGTGAAGATCACGCCGGTAGGCTCCCATCCCGGCGAGCTGTGCGCGAACGACCGCGCGATGGTTTTCGAGGACCCGACTGGTGTGCGCATCCTCTACGACCCCGCGCACAATCTGACCGGCGGCGACGACCCGCGGCTCGGCAATATCCACGTAGTTCTGCTTTCGCACATGCATAGCGACCATGTCGGCGACCTCAAGCTGAAGGCGCCGGGTGAAGGGACTTGCGCGAACTCAGCCCGGGTGCCCGCGCCGAACTCCACCACTGCCGAGGTTGTCGCGGCGAAGAATGCCGCGCTCGTGACCACCCGCGCCATGGCAGGTTTCGTTCACAACAAAGTACAGGCGATACGCGGCGGCGGCAAACCGATGGACTTCTGCGCTGGTCTATCCGTCACCGTTCCGGTGGCGGCGGCGTGCAGCTCGCGCATAGACCTGGGCGGTGTTTTCGCCGCGAAATCCGAGAGCGCTTCGCAGGCCGTGGAGATTACGATCGTCTACGCCGCGCACGTGAACAACGTCCCGCCCGCCCTGCTGTCGAAGGCGCAGCGGGATATTCTCGACGCGGACGGCGCCCAACTCGAGTACGGCCCCGCCACCGGATTCGTGGTGAAGTTCACCAACGGGCTTACCGCCTATCTGTCGGGCGATACCGCCATCCATGCCGAGATGAAGACCGTGATCAACGAATTCCACAAGGCCAATCTCGCCGTGCTTAACCTCGGGCCCAACCCCGGCATCTTCTTTTCCGGCGCGCACGCGATGAATGAGCTGGTCCGGCCCGCGGCGGTGATCCTCACGCACGTGAACGAGCCCGCGACCGAGGGCGGAAAGCTGCGGCCGGCCTCGCAGACGGCGAGACTGATCAAGCAGCTCAAGCCTCCCGCCTATCTCGCCATCAGCGGGCGCACGATGGAATTCGACGGCCAGGGCAAGTGCGCCGCCGGTTGCTGAGTGCGGGGACGAACGGGCAAACGCTTTCCGTCAGCCGCGCGCCAGCGCTTCCTGAATTTTGTCCGCGGGCACCGCGATGTTCACGCCGGCACGCTCCTCCTGCAGCAGCATGAAGATGCGCGAATCGCGCTCGGCCCAACCACGGTTGAGCGCCTCGGTCAGCTCTTCATGAACGAGCGAGGCGATGCGCAGCGGGACATTCAACTCGCGGCCGAGCTCGGTCGCGAGCGTGATGTCTTTGTGAGCGAGTTTCAGGGCAAACGCGGCGGGATCGAATTGGCCGGGCAAAAACTGGTCGGCGAGACGATCGAAGGTTCTTTTGCGTCCGAATGCCCCCTGACGGATCGCTTGCCACAATGCAAGCGGTTCGACTCCGGCTTTGACGCCGAGAGTAAACACTTCGGCGAGCGCGGCGAGGATCGCGTAGCCCGCGGTATTGTGCACGAGCTTCGCCACCGTGCCGGCACCGATGGGCCCGACGTACGTCGCCTGATCTCCGATTGCGTCGAGCACCGGCTTGTGGCGGTTGAACACCGTTTCGTCGCCGCTTACCCACAGCGCCAGCTTACCGCTCCTGGCGCCGGCCGGACCGCCGCTTACCGGGGAATCGAGCATCGCCACGTCTTTTGCGTTGAAGAGGTCGTGCAGGCGCCGGACCACTGTCGGCGAGTTGGTCGAGAGGTCGAACCACGCCGTGCCCTTGCGCATGCCCGCGAGCAGCTCGTCGGACACGAGCTGCACTTCCTTCGGCCCCGGCAGCGACGTGAACACCACGTCGGACTTCTCCGCCACCTCGCGCACCGAGCTCGCCCAGGTGCAGCCTGCCTGCAGGTGCGGCCCGGCCGCCGACTCCCGCACGTCGTGGACCACTCCGTCGTGGCCCGCCTTGCGCACGTTGAGCGCCATGTGGCCGCCCATGGTGCCGATGCC
>JBAQWM010000213.1:0-1817 GCA_049298915.1 Steroidobacteraceae bacterium
GATCTGCAGGCCGCCGCTGCGAAACGCCTCGGCCGCCTTTGGGGCGGCCAGACGCGCAAGCGCCAGCGGGGTGCCCTCGATCATCGCGTCGGCAGGCGCATCGCCACTGGTCGCGATGGCGACGCGCTCATCCGTCGCACGGATACGAATGCGGAATGGCGTCGCGGCGACCCTGATCTCGATCGACCTGCCGGCAACCTGCGCCAGCAGGCCGCGCGCGCGCGCCGAATCCGCGATATTGCGGTTCAACAGCGACTCCAGCGGGCGCAGCAGCGGGTCGGGTGTCATGAATTTTCAGTAAACGAAGCCGCGGTGCAGCGCGACGATGCCGCCGGCCAGGTTGTGCCAGCGGCAATCCTCGAAACCGGCCTCGCGCATCATTGCCGCCAGCGCCGGCTGGCCGGGGTGCATGCGGATGGATTCCGCGAGATAGCGGTAGCTCGCCTCGTCGCCGGCGACGATGCGCCCCAGCGCCGGCAGCAGCCTGAACGACCAGGCGTCGTAGAGTGGCTTGAGGCCCGGCACTTGCGGCTCTGAGAACTCGAGCACCAGCAGGCGTCCGCCCGGCCGCAGGACCCGGCGCATCGATGAAAGCGCCGCGGCCTTGTCCGTCACATTGCGCAGGCCGAAGCCGATCGTCACGCAGTCGAAGGAGCGATCGGGGAATGGCAGGCATTCGGCATTGGCGATGACGAAGGCCACATTTCCGGCGATGCCCTCGTCGAGCAGGCGGTCACGACCGCGCGACAGCATCTCCCGGTTGATGTCCGTGAGTATCGCGAGACCCGAGGATCCGACCTGGCGCGCCAGCCCGGCGCCGAGATCCCCGGTGCCGGCAGCAACATCCAGCGCACGCTGGCCGGGACGCAGGCCGGTCTGCGACAGGGCAAACCGCTTCCAGAGCCGGTGCATGCCCACCGACATCAGGTCGTTCATCAGGTCGTACTTGCCCGCGACCGAATCGAACACGCCGCGCACGCGCGCGGCTTTCTCGGCAGGCGCGACCTGCTCGTATCCGAAGTCGACCAAAGCGTCGCGCGGCTGACCGGAAGTTCCTGATTTCACTCGATTGTCGTGCCTGGCCCTGGGGCAGATTCTACCCTGAGCAGGCGCTAGCCCGTCGGCTTGCGTTCGTAGCCTAGCTTTTCGCAGCGTTCCAGGTAGCGGCTCCACTTGCGTTCGTATTCAAGGCCGAGTTCGCGCAGGTAATCCCAGCTGTAGAGTCCGGTGTTGTGGCCGTCGTCGAAATGCAGGCGCACGGCATAGACGCCGACCGGCTCGATCTGCGTGACCTGCACCGATTCCTTGGCCAGTTCCAGTTTGCCTTCGCCGCCGCCGTGACCGCGCACTTCGGCCGAGGGCGAATAGACGCGCAGGTACTCGAAGGGCAGCGAATGGCGGCTGCCGTCGGGCCAGCCGATTTCGACGACGCGCGATTTGCGCTTGACCTTGATTTCGAGCGGCGCCTCCATGGCGCGCTACCGGCGGCGCCTGGCGCGCGGGTGCGACTCGTCGTAGACACGGGCCAGGTGCTGGAAATCGAGGTGGGTGTAAACCTGCGTCGTGCTGATGTCCGCGTGTCCCAGCAATTCCTGGACGCCGCGCAGGTCGCGACTGGATTCCAGCAGGTGAGTCGCGAATGAATGCCGCAACAGGTGCGGATGCACCGGGATACCGAGTTCGCTGCCGGCGGCCCAGCGGCGAATGCGTTTCTGGATCGCGCGCCCCCCGAGCCGCCGCCCGCCCTGGCCGACGAACAATGCCGCGACACCCGGTTTGACGATCGAGGCGCGCTCGGCAAGCCACGCGCGCAATAC
>JBAQWM010000214.1:0-6227 GCA_049298915.1 Steroidobacteraceae bacterium
CCCTTGTAGGGCTCCGGCGGACGATGACTGCGGATCTCGGCCGCGACCTGCCCCACTTTCTGGCTATCGAGGCCTTTGACGAGGATTTCAGTCTGGCTCGGCGTCTCGATCGAGATGCCGTCCGGAATCGGGTAGTTGATCGGGTGCGAGAATCCCAGCGTCAGATTCAGATTCTTGCCCTGAATCGCCGCCCGGTAACCGACGCCGACCAGTTCAAGCTTGCGCTGGAAGCCCTTGGTCACGCCTTCGACCATATTGGCGAGATTCGCGCGCGTTGCGCCGGCTGCCGCAATGCGCGTCGACGCTTCCTTGGCGGCCGCGACCTGGACCACCAGATCCTGCTCCTGCTGCGCGACGGTGATTCCACGCGCGAGTCGCATCGTCAGCGCGCCCTTGGCACCCTTGATTGTCACGGTGTCAGCCGCGAGTGTCGCACTGACGCCCTTTGGCAGACTCACCGGCATCTTTGCAATTCTGGACATGATCCGGGATCCTCAGGCCACCAGGCACAGCACTTCGCCGCCATGACCCGCACGACGCGCCTCGCGGTCGGTCATGACCCCGGCGGGCGTCGAGATGATCGCGATTCCGAGGCCGCCCAGCACCTTTGGCAGCCCGTCCTTGGCACGATACAGCCGCAATCCGGGGCGCGACACGCGTTCAAGACGCTCGATCACCGGCTTGCCGGAGTGATACTTGAGCGCGATCGTCAGTGTCGACCTGGCACCGTCCCTGCTGACAGCGAAATCGCTGATGTATCCCTCGCTCTTCAGTACGCTGACGATCGCGAGCTTTACGCGCGAAGACTGCAGCGACACCTCCGCCTTGCCGGCGCCCTGGCCGTTGCGGATTCGTGTAAGCAGGTCTGAAATCGGGTCGGTCATGCTCATTGCATTGCGCTCCTCACCAGCTCGCCTTGCGCAGGCCAGGCACGTCGCCGCGCATCGTCGCCTCGCGCAATTTCACGCGTCCGAGCCCGAATTTCCGGTAATTGCCGCGCGAGCGCCCGGTGATCGCGCAGCGGCTGCGCTTGCGCGCCGGGCTCGCATCGCGCGGCTGCTTCTGCAGCGCCTCGATCGCCGCCATGCGATCCTCCTGTGCAGCCTTCGGGTCGCGGATCTGCTCCTTGATCACTGCGCGCTTCGCGGCGTATTTCTTCACCACTTTCGCGCGGCGCTTTTCGCGTTCGATCATGCTGGTCTTGGCCATCGGTCACTTCCTGAACGGGAAACTGAATGCCTCGAGCAATGCCCGGCCGGATTTGTCGTTGCGCGCATTGGTCGTGATCGTGATATCCATGCCGCGCAACTGGTCGATCTGGTCGTATGCGATCTCGGGGAAGATGATCTGTTCCTTGACGCCGAAGCTGTAGTTGCCGCGGCCGTCGAAAGAGCGCGGGTTGACGCCGCGGAAATCGCGGATGCGCGGCATTGCGACATTGATCAGCCGGTCGAGGAACTCGTACATGCGCGCGCCGCGCAATGTCACCATGCAGCCGACCGCGAGGCCTTCGCGGATCTTGAATGTCGCTACGGACTTCTTGGACTTGCGCACCGCCGGCTTCTGGCCGGTGATCCGCGCCAGATCCGAACTTGCAGCGTCCATGACCTTCTTGTCGGCAACTGCTTCGCCGACGCCCATATTCACGGTGATCTTCGTCAGGCGCGGCACCTGCATGTCGTTCTTCAGCCCGAGTTCCTGGCGGAGCCTGGGCATCACGACCTCGCGGTAGTGCTTCTGCAGCCTTGTGGTTGAAGCCATATTCCTCGTCTCCACTCTCAGGATTCCACCACTTCGCCATTGGACTTGAAGTAGCGGACCTTGCGTCCATCGGCGAGCGACCTGCGCCCGACACGATCGCCTTTCCTGGTCACCGGATTCCACAGCGCCACGTTCGACAGGTGCAACGGCGCCTCTTTCTGGATGATCGCGCCGGTAACGCCCTTCGCCGGGTTGGGGCGCTGGTGCTTCTTGACCATGTTGACGTTTTCCACGAGCACCCGGCCGCTGGGCAGGATGTTCACGACGGTGCCGGTGCGGCCCTTGTCGCGCCCGGTCGTGACCACGACGGTGTCGCCCTTGCGAATCTTGTTCATAACACTTCCGGTGCAAGCGAGATGATTTTCATGAACTGCACGTTGCGCAACTCGCGTGTGACGGGACCGAAAATACGGGTGCCGATCGGCTCGAGTTTCGGGGTCAGCAGCACGGCCGCATTGCCGTCGAAGCGGATCAGCGACCCGTCGCCGCGGCGTACGCCACGCCGGGTGCGCACGACGACCGCATCGTAGACCTCGCCCTTCTTCACCTTGCCGCGCGGGATCGCGTCCTTGACGCTGACCTTGATGACATCGCCGACGCCGGCATACCGGCGCCTGGTGCCGCCCAGGACCTTGATGCACATGAGTTCGCGGGCACCGGAGTTGTCCGCCGCCACCAGGCGCGTCCTGAGCTGGATCATGGTCCTGGCCTCCCGTCTCTCATTCCGCCGGCGCGCGTTCGATCACGCGCACCAGCCGCCATGCCTTGTGCCGCGACAGCGGGCGGCATTCGGCGATCGCCACCGTGTCGCCCGCGCGGCACTCGTTGTTCTCATCGTGCGCAAGCAGCTTGGTCGTGCGCCGCACGTACTTGCCGTAGGTCGGGTGCTTCACGAGCCGCTCGACCGAAACCGAGATCGTCTTGTTCATCTTGTTGCTGACCACGGTGCCAGTCAGCGTGCGCGCTGCTTCGCTCATTTCACGCTCCCAAGTTCCTTCAGCACGGTCTTGACCCTTGCGATGTTCTTCCTGACCTTGCCGTGCTGATCCGGCCGCGCCGGCTGCCCGGATGCGGAAGCCATGCGCAGGTTGAACTGCTCACGGCGCAACGCGATGAGCTCCTCGCGCAACTGCGCCGGGGTCTTGCCGCGCAAGTCCTTGATGCTCATCAGCGCACCTGTCGCTTGACGAAAGACGTCGGGACCGAAAGTTTCGCCGCCGCCAGCTTGAATGCCTCGCGGGCTTCCGCCTCCGGCACGCCCTCGATCTCGAACAGGACCTTGCCAGGCATCACCTTCGCGACCCAGTACTCGACATTGCCCTTGCCGCTGCCCATGCGTACCTCGAGCGGCTTCTTCGTGATCGGCACGTCCGGGAACACGCGGATCCAGATCTGGCCGCCGCGCTTCACGTAGCGCGTCATCGCACGGCGCGCGGCTTCGATCTCACGCGCGGTCATACGCGAGCGGTCCATCGCCTTCAGCCCGTAATCGCCGAATGCGACCGAGCTGCCCCGTGCTGCCATGCCGGAGAGATTTCCCTTGAACATCTTGCGGTACTTGGTCCGCTTGGGCTGCATCATGTCGAAAATCCCTGTCGTTCAGCCTGCCGCCGGCTCGGGCGCGGCCGGCTTTTCCTGCGTTTCCGTCACTTCCGCTTCGACCTCTTCGCGGTGGAATACCTCGCCTTTGAACACCCAGACCTTGACGCCGATGACGCCATAGGTGGTGCGCGCCTCAGCCAGGCCGTAGTCGATCTCGGCGCGGAATGTGTGCAGCGGAATGCGCCCTTCGCGCGTCCATTCGGAGCGCGAGATCTCGGCGCCATTCAACCGTCCGGCCACGCGCACCTTCACGCCCAACGCGCCGCTGCGCATCGTGTTTGTCACAGCGCGCTTCATTGCGCGGCGGAACATCACCCGTTTTTCAATCTGCTGGGCGATGCTTTCGGCCACCAGCTGTGCATCCAGCTCGGGTTTCCTGATCTCGGCGATATTCAGCCGCACGTCCGGCACTGCCATCTTCATCAGTTTCGCCACTTCGACCCTGAGCTTCTCGATGTCCTCGCCCTTGCGGCCGATGACGACGCCAGGCCGGGCGGTGTGGATCGTGATATTGGCCTTGCGGGCCGCGCGCTCGATATGGATGCGGGACACCGAGGCCTCCGCGAGCTTCTTGCGCAGGAACTCGCGCACCCGCCAGTCCGAGAGGATGTACGACGGAAAACTCTTGGTATCGGCGTACCAGCGCGACGACCAGTCACGGGTGATGCCGAGACGCATGCCGATCGGATTGACTTTCTGGCCCATTTGCTGCTCCGTTCGCCCGCTGCTTACCGCGCCCGGTCGGCGACGGTCACCTTGATGTGGGAGAGGCGCTTGACGATGCGGTTGCCACGGCCCTTCGCCCGCGCGTGGAAGCGCTTCGCCATCGGCGCCGCATCCACCTCGATGCGGGAGACCTTCAGTTCATCGATATCGGCGCCCAGATTCTGCTCGGCATTCGCGATCGCCGACTCCAGAACCTTGCGTACGATGCGCGCGCCCTTCCTGGGCGTGTACGCGAGCACGGCCAGTGCCTGCCCGACCTGCTGCCCGCGTACCATGTCGGCTACCAGCCGGCATTTCTGCGGCGAGATCCGCGCGTGGCGCAATATTGCTGACACCTGCATCGCATTACTCCGGAGTCGACTCGACCTTCTTGGCCGACGAGTGACTCTTGAAAATCCGCGTCGGCGCAAACTCGCCGAGCTTGTGGCCGACCATGTTCTCGGTCACCAGCAGCGGCACGTGCTGGCGGCCGTTGTGCACGGCGATGGTCAGTCCGACCATGTCCGGCAGGATCATCGACCGCCGCGACCAGGTCTTGATCGGACGGCGGTCGTTCTTGTCACGGGCCACCTGCACCTTTTTTGCGAGGTGCAAATCCACGAATGGGCCCTTTTTCAGGGAACGTGACATCTGGCTCAGGCTCCTTTCTTGCGCCGGCGCACGATGAATGCATCGGTGCGCTTGTTGTTGCGTGTCTTCTTGCCTTTCGTATGCAGGCCCCACGGTGATACCGGGTGCGGGTTGCCCTGACCCGAGCGGCCCTCTCCGCCGCCGTGCGGGTGATCCACCGGGTTCATCACCACGCCGCGCACGGTTGGCCGGATGCCGCGCCAGCGCTTCGCGCCGGCCTTGCCAAAACTGCGCAGGTTGTGTTCGTCATTGCCGGTCTCGCCGATGGTCGCGCGGCAGTCAACGCTGACCTTGCGCGTCTCGCCGGACTTCAGCCTCAGAATCGCGTTGCCGCCCTCGCGGCCGCTGTACTGCGCCGAGCTGCCGGCGGCGCGCGCAATCTGGCCGCCCTTGCCCGGCTTCAGTTCGATGTTGTGCACCAGCGATCCGACCGGGATGTGCCGCAATGGCATCGCGTTTCCGGAACGGATCGGCGAGTCGGCTCCCGACTGCAGTTCGTCGCCGGTGTCCACGCCCTTTGGAGCGAGGATGTAGCGCCGCTCACCGTCCCGGTACAGCAGTAGCGCGATGTACGAGGAGCGGTTCGGGTCGTACTCAAGACGCTCGACCTTTGCCACGATACCGTCCTTGTCGCGGCGGAAATCGATCAGCCGGTAGTTGTGCTTGTGGCCCGAGCCCTTGTGGCGCGTGGTCATGCGCCCGACATTATTGCGGCCGCCGGTCGACTTGTGGCCGGCCACGAGCGCGCGCAGCGGCGCGCCGCGGTGCAGCTTCGAACGGTCGGGACGCACCTGGAAACGCGTTCCCGGCGAAGTCGGCTTGAGTTTCTTCAGTGGCATAAGACTGTCCTGTCGCCCGCTTCAGGCGCGCTCGGCGCCGGCCATCTCGATGGTCTGTCCCGCGGCCAGGCGCACATAGGCTTTCTTCCAGTCCGAGCGGCGGCCCTCGGAACGCCCGAAGCGCTTGCTCTTGCCCGCCTGATTGACGACCCGCACCGTATCGACCTTGACCTCGAACATGAATTCGACCGCAGCGCGGATTTCCGGCTTGGTCGCATCCGTGCGGACCCGGAACACGTACTGGTTTCCGAGTTCGGCGATGCGGGCGCTTTTCTCCGACACATGCGGCGCGATCAGCACATTGATCAGCCTTTCCTTCGAGATCCCGGTCATGCCAGCCGCTCCTCGAGCATTCGCAGCGCACCCACGGTTGCGAGCACCTTCGGGTAACGCGCGAGGCTCACCGGATCGAGACTCGCGACCGTCAGCACGTCGACGCCGACCAGGTTGCGGGACGCGAGATGCAGCTTTTCGTCATAGGCCTCGACCACGATCAGCACATTCTCGAGTCCGAGCTCCGCCAGCTTTCCGACCAGCATCTTCGTTTTCGGCGCCTCGAGTTCCAGCGTGGCGGTCACCACCAGCCGGTCCTGGCGCGCCAGTTCGGAAAGCATCGAGCGGATCGCGCCGCGGTACATCTTGCGATTGACCTTCTGCGCGTAGCTCCTC
>JBAQWM010000215.1:0-2022 GCA_049298915.1 Steroidobacteraceae bacterium
GCGTGAGGTCGATGAGCTGGTCGAGAAGGTCGGCGGTCTTGTCGAGGTGCGGCAGCGCGGCGTTCACTTCGGCGTCGGTCAGGATGGTTCGCATTGCGCCAGATTGAAGCGAATTCCTTCTTCTGTGGAAGCGGCGGCTGGCCGCTTCATGAACCAGTGTCGACGGCACGCGGGCATTCTCGTACGGGCGCACAGCAGAGCCCGTCCCAGAATCGAAATGGGCGAGCTGTGGATAGCCGGACGCGACGAGCAGATCTGATTCTCGGGTGCGATCCATCTGGATCGAGCTCGATCAGTCGTTCAATTCGTCTCGACGTCGCGCATCGCGTCGCTCGGTCACCGGCGTTGCGCGGCCGGCGCGCACTTCATCGCCTCCTTCACATCACCACCGCGGGTTTCCAGGTCAGTTTCATCAGTCGTCTGAGGTTGTAGACCGCACATCCGAGCGCCCACTGGAGTTTTGCCCCTGCCAGCCCCCAGTGTGTGAACCTCCAAAAACCAAGGGTGCTCTTGATGTCGGCGTAGGGTTGCTCGACGAGCGAGCCGCGTTGCTTGATGAGGGCACGGCCCTCTGGCCCGTTGCGCTTCGCTCGTTGCCTTTCGACGGCCCCGTGGAACGGTGCGATCTCGATCGATCGGCCGCGTTTGTCCGTGCTGCAGATCGCGGCGAGCGGGCAGGTCGCTCCGTGATGGCAGCGGAACACCTTGACCGGGATTCCCTGCTTGTTGGTCTTCTCCGCTCGCTCGAGATCCAGCATGGGTCCAGTCGGGCACTGGCACGAGTCCTGCGCTTCGTCGTACTTGAACTGTTTGTGGCTCAGGTCGACATCGCCGTCATCACGGCTCGGGCCGCGCGGTTCGTTCACCAGAATGTTCAGGCCCGTCTGCTCGGCTTGTTCGATCGCTGTGCCCGTGTGGTA
Source organism: Steroidobacteraceae bacterium (assembly GCA_049298915.1). Lineage (GTDB taxonomy): Bacteria > Pseudomonadota > Gammaproteobacteria > Steroidobacterales > Steroidobacteraceae > SCUD01. Next base: position 921 of record JBAQWM010000215.1, read on the forward strand.
CCCAGAATCCGCGAGCGTCACGTCGGCTCGACGGCCGACGGTCTCTTCCGCCTTTTGAATCATCGGGACAAGTTGCTTCTGATCGTTCGCGTCGGTCACTACCTCTTGCGCGACGATGATCCGTGCCTTCGCATCCACCACCGTCTGTGCGTTGTAGCCGAACTCCTTCTTTCCACCTCGGAGCTTCAGCACCTCGGCTTCTGGTTCGTTCGGGTTCATGTGGTTGCGACCGGCCTTCTCGAGCTGCGCGAGCTTCTCGTCGATCTTCGCTTTCAACGCCTGCTTGGTGCGTAGTTCTTCGGGCAGCCGGTCGCTGGGGAGATCCTTCGCTTCGTCGATCTCACGCTGGATGTCCGCGTACGTCTCCTTGATCGCGGCCTCGAGCTTCTCGGCTCTACGTTTCAGCGAAGCCGCGTGATCCCCACTCTCCATCGAGCTCACCGCTGGGATCTTCGTTCCATCCAGCGCATTCATCACCATCGAAACCAGACCCAGCTCGGACGCGAGGGTCACCGTCAGCCTGAACACCTTCTGAAGCGCCTTCTCGCTGCGCTTGAGGAAGCGCCAGATCGTGTTGTGATCCGGCTCGGTCTTGCCCGACAGCCAAATCATCGGCATGACATCGCGGCACGCTTGCTCGATCGCACGCGCAGAACGGATCTTGGTCATCCACCCGTACAGCACGACTTTCAGTAGCAGCTCGTCCGAGAAGGCCGGGCGCCCAGCGCCATCGCCCGCGACGCGGAAGCCCAAGGCCTTCAGATCCATTGCGTCGACGCGCGCACGAACGAATCGGGCCGGATGATCCGGCCCAATCCAGTCTTCGACACTCAGGGGAAACAGCATCGGCTGCTTGTAGTCGGCGTGAATGTGACGCGACATCGACCGCTCCCACCGCGAATTCGGAACACCAGCGCTTCTTACTAATGCTGGTGCTCATGGTTTCGAGTGGAACTCGGTCGTCCGAGGATTTTGAGACAGCCTCAGCAGTGCGCCCCTACGTCCGCTCGTTCACGAACCGCTCGACTTCCTCGACGACCGCGCGCTCCAGCGAGAGGAAGCCGCGGTAGGGCACGGTCCGCACCCGCCCGTGCAGCGACCG